>NZ_JABWRO010000170.1:0-8969 GCF_014268985.1 Pseudomonas sp. RW10S2
CACGCTTGCTCCTGTCACGCTGGTCAATCTGTCCAACTTGTGCAGTTGGCTCTTTGCGACCGCAACGATGCCTGCGGTTGTGCTGTTTGCACGTCATCGCCCGAAGCAAAGGGTGGATCAAGTAACGGTCGTGCAGATCCCCTGGACACCAAGCGGAGCCAGAACGCATTCGTTCGAGGTGGCCCCAAGCGATGTCATCAAGTTGACCTTGGGAGAGATTGAGAGGCAGCCGCTCAAGCTAAAAGCCGCTGCTGTAGGACGTCGCCGTGATCTGATGCTGCTGACGGACCTGACATCGACGCATCAAAGCTTGGGCGATCAATTCGCCTCGCTCAATACCAAGTTCAGTGATGGGTTAACGCAAGGAAAATCAGCGAACCAGACGCGCGACGCGCGCGAAATGAAGGGCTTGGAATTCCTTCAGACCAACGACATGCAGCACTTCCATATCCCGCGCAATCTGCCGGTATATGACCAATCGTCGGCGCAGTGGCCGCGCTCACGTGATACCTACCGCGCGCCGCTACTCATCGTCAAAGAGATGGTGGTCGGGCATCCGCGAGCATTGGTTGCAGTAGCCGATCGCGATCTTGTGTTTTCGGATTCGTTTTTCGCTGCGTCGCTGCCTTCAAGTCACAAGCAATCCGCACATCTCCTTGCCACAATTCTGAGTTCAGCGCTTGCATCGTGGTTCTTCGGCCTGACGGCATCCGAATTCGGCATCTACAAGCGAAAGCTGTTAATGCGCGATGTCGGATTTCTACCGGTTCCCGATTTGCGTGGTGCGGCAAAGTCAGAGGCTGGGAAGCGCCTACTAGACCTTGAGAAAGTGCTGCGAAAGCAGGAACTTGGGCTACAAGAGTGGCGTGCCGTAGATGAGGCCGTCTTCGATCTCTACGAGCTCGGTGATACCGCTCGCGTCGTCGTTCTTGATGGCCTGCTGCGTGCTGGTTGGCAGTGGGAAGAGGGCCGCGAGGCCTCGGTGGTTCCGTCGGACAGTCGGTCTGAGGTGGCGGCGTACGCCCAGACGTTCCTGTCTGTAATGAACGGTTGGTTCGCTGCGCGCAAGAAGCGGCACATGCGTGCCGAAGTGATGGATTTGCCAAAGGGCGCTGCACTGCGCGTCGTGCGCTTTGTTGTGCAGGACGGGCCAGGCGAAGCCAGCGTGAGTTTTGTGAACCCTCAAGGCGAGCTGAACGACGTGCTGACTCGAATTGGTCAGCGATTGAAAGTCAAGATCGCGACTGCGCTTAGCGCAGAACGGGAGTTACGCGTTCACGGTCGCAATGAGTTGGTGATCATCAAACCGGCAGGCCGGCGCCACTGGATGCGCATAGCGGCTTTGGAGGATGCCGATGCGGTCGTCGCGGAGAGTTTCCTAGGGGGCGAGATTTGAGGATTCCCTATGAGACACCTCCAGCACTCGGCAGAGAGTTCATCGAACTGGCCCCCGAGGTTGTGGCCGCAATTTTGTTGACTGTCGCGGCGGGGTGGCAACGAGCGGACAAAGCCGTTGACGTGAATGCCGACGCTGGAGAGGTTCTTATGACAGAACGTTTGCGAGATGGTATGCGCGGCGCGTTGAAGAACTCTTCATGGAGCTTGATCGTTCTGCCTGGCACCGAATCTCGATCAAAGAGTACCGTCGTATTGCCGGATGGACGCACCGACATTCCCTTGATGATGATCGAAGTTTTCCTGCGCACGCAGGAGCACGATCCTCATGCGATTATTGAATGCAAGCGGATCGCGGGCTCCGATACGCACCTGTGCCGTGAATACGTCGTCGAAGGTATAGATAGGTTCGCCAGCGGCAAATATGGTGAGAACCATGCCGTTGGCTTCATGGCCGGTTACGTCCTTTCGGGCACAGCCGGAGAAGCGGCAGAGGGCGTCAATGCGTATTTCACGCGGGTTTCGCGCACGAGTGATCGTCTTGAGCCGAGCGACATCGTCGATTCGGCAACCTGGCACAGTAAACATGCACGCGCCACGCCATCCCGTCCCATTGGCTTGCATCACGCGCTGCTCGAAATGGGAGTACCTAAGTAGCTAGCATTGTCGGGGGCATTTAGGTACCGGTGAACCTTGGGCGTACGACGGGAGAAGAGCATGGCGCAGTTCAACAATTGGTGTCTGTCCGTCGACTTGCAGATCGGAAATCACTTCCGCAGGGTGATGACGGGCCAGGCGGCTAGCCTCCCGGATGGGGTCGAGGCGACTGCAGCCATCGTGCCGGAACACTATGCTTCGGAGGAGCAAGTGGCGCGTGCGCTCGTACGTCTCGGCAAGCCGGCAGCAGCTGCGCTCATCGAAGGAAAGCTTCCCACCACGAAGGCGATCCGTTCTGGCGACCTCGGGGAAATCTATGCCACTGAATGGATCGATGCGCATAGCGGAGGCTATCACTCTCCAATCAAGCGGCTGCGCTGGAAGGATCATCGCAACATGGCGATGCGCGGCGACGATGTAATTGGCATCCTCCTAGATCCTCAGACCCAACGTCTTCATTTCCTTAAGACTGAGGCAAAGAGCCGCGTCGCGTTGACTGCTCGGGTTCTTACCGAGGCGAGGGCTGGTCTCGACAAGGATGGCGGCCTGCCCTCCGCACATGCCCTGTCCTTTATGTCGGCGCGCCTGCTCGAGTTAGACCACCTACCGCTCGCCGACGCGATCGATGACGCTCTCTTAAAGCATGGCATTCCGCCGCAGAACGTGCGGCATCTGCTTTTCACCTTTTCCGGCAACGCGCCGGATGCGTTGTTAGCCGCCTCTCTTCAGGCCTACGCTGGTCCGATTAGCCAATGGGGTGTCGGCCTGCACGTAGAAGGACACGCGGCCTTCATCGGCGCAGTCTACGATCGAGTAATCGCAGATGCCAACAACGCCTGATGCCATCGCAGCCGACATTGCGGAAGCGGCGACAGCCGGCTTCCGAGGCAGCCTCCTTGCGCGTGGCCAAGCGCGAGCGATCATCTGGCGAGACGGCGCGCTTCCCCCAGACGCGCCGGGATTCGCACCGCAGCTTAGCTACGATTTGCATTCCTATGGTTATGCCCTTTTCGGGTTGGGGCTCCGCCTGAGAGAACTCGGCGGAGACGCTACACAGGCTCGCACTGCCTTTGAGCAGGCGGCCACAGCCCTTGAGGCGGTGATCGCAAAGGGCAATCCTCAGGAAGCCGACCGCGACTTCCACTTCATCATGGCGGCGGCGAGCTACCATCTTGCACATCTTTCCGCACGTGCCTATTCGCTGCTGGCCCTGGTCGAAGCTGATGAGAATTTCTCGCCGACCGAGCGGGTTCTCGCCCTCTTGATGCGGCGCAGCTTTGACGGACTTCGCGCCATCGTACTTAATTTCCGAGCCGCTGGTGATGGTAGTGATGCCCGAATAGCTGCTGGAATCCAGGCGAATCTCGATCAAATCGAGGCTGCTGCTGTGGTGGCCGACGACGGCAATGAATTTCTCTTCGATGGTCTTGACACAGCGCTGACTGACACTTTCATGGCGGCGATGGCCCTGTTCCTGCTCGCGCTTGAACGGGGCGAGCGAGCACTGTTAGATCAAGCGCTGGAGCGGCTCCGTACGGGTCTTGCCATCTGCGGCGAGCTGAACATGCTTCCGCAATGGTGGTCGTATCGCATCGCTACTCATCTCCTTCCTGACCTTTGGGCTAACACTTTTCATGAGCGAGTTCCGCTACCGGCAGCCGGCGGCGAGGCGGCCGATTGGCCTGGGCTTCGAGAGCTCTTCATTTCGCTTTTGCAACGCCGCGCGAAAGCTGAGGTGGATCTCTGGCCATCGCAGGTTGAGGCGGCAGGCCGCGCGGTCGACCAGTCTGATGATCTCGTGGTTTCTTTACCGACTAGCGCGGGCAAAACGCGCATCGCTGAACTGTGCATCTTGCGCTGCCTTGCCGGCGGAAAACGAGTAGTCTTCATTACGCCGCTGCGAGCACTGTCTGCACAGACCGAAGCCACTCTCCAGAGAACTTTTGGTCCCCTCGGAAAGACGATCTCGGCTCTCTACGGAAGCATTGGGGTTAGCGGCTTCGACGAAGACGCGATCGGTGAGCGCGATGTCGTTGTGGCAACGCCGGAAAAGCTCGACTTTGCGCTCCGCAATGATCCGTCTCTTCTCGATGACGTAGGTTTGCTCGTCTTTGACGAGGGCCACATGATCGGGCTGAACGAACGGGAGGTCCGATATGAGGTTCAAATCCAGCGGCTTCTCCGTCGTGCTGATGCTCATGAACGGCGAATCGTCTGCCTTTCGGCCATCCTTCCCGACGGCGAACAGCTCGACGACTTTGCTGGCTGGCTACGTCGCGACCATCCTGGCGGTCTGATTAAAAACGACTGGCGTCCAACCCGACTGCGGTTTGGCGAGGTCGTCTGGACCTCGCCAAATGCGCGCCTAAATCTTCGTGTGGGCGAAGAACGTCCGTGGGTCCAGCGTTTCCTCACCGGTGAGGCTCCGCCGACCTGGGTGCCACCCAAACGTCGTCGAGCCAGGTTGTTTCCAGACGATCAGCGGGAGCTTTGTCTTGCAACGGCGTGGCGGCTGGTCGAGGATGGACAGACTGTTCTCATCTTTTGTCCGGAGCGGCGGAGCGTTGAACCGTTCGCTGATGTGATCGTCGATCTTCATGAGCGTGGGGCATTGCCATCGCTGCTAGAAGCAGAACCTGCCGTCCTCACTACTGCTATTGCGCTTGGCGAGGAGTGGCTTGGACCAGATAGTGCAATCCTCAAATGCTTGCGGTTCGGCGTTGCACTTCATCATGGCGCTTTGCCGACGGCATACCGCAAGGAGGTTGAGAGACTGCTGCGCGATAACATCTTAAAAGTCACTATTTCATCCCCGACCTTAGCCCAAGGCCTCAACCTGTCGGCCACAGCCGTGGTCATGCATTCTCTTCATCGGGCTGGCGCTCGCATTGAGATATCCGAGTTCAAGAATGTCATTGGACGAGCAGGGCGGGCCTACGTCGACGTGGAAGGCGTTGTGCTCTTCCCAATGTTCGATGACATTGCAAGGAAGCGTGGCAACTGGGAGGCGCTCATCAACGATCTCGGCGCCCGCAATATGGAGAGCGGGTTGGTACAGCTTGTCGCGGCTCTGTTGTCGCGCATGATTGCTCGCATCGGTGGCGATTTGAATCAACTCATCGACTATGTTGTAAACAATGCTGTGGCGTGGACATTCCCCGAGGTGGCAAATGAGACGGCAGAGGACCGCGCACGCGCTCTTGCAGAATGGGAGCGGCACGTCGCGACGCTCGACACTGCCGTTCTAAGTCTCATCGGTGAGAACGACATTCCGGACGACGGAGTCGAGGCGGCGCTGGACGATATTCTTCAATCTTCTCTGTGGCAGAGACGCCTTCTACGTCAGAACGAGCAGGTGCAGCGGACTCTGAAGGCGGGTCTGGTTTCACGCGGCCGCCTTATCTGGAGCCAATCGACAGCAGCGCGCCGACGTGGCTATTTTTTGGCCGGCGTTGGGTTGGGAACTGGGCAGGCGTTGGACGCCATCGCAGGAGATGCAAACCTTCTTCTTGTGCAGGCTAACGGAGGCATCCTCAACGGTGATGCCGATGCAGCCATCGTGGCGATTACGGCGATTGCAGATCGCGTGTTCACTTTCTATCCGTTTATCCCCGATCCCATGCCAGCAAACTGGCGCGACATCCTTCATGCATGGCTGCTTGGGCAGCCTCTCTTGGCGATTGCCGCTGGTCAAGAATCGGAGACACTGCAGTTCGTTGAAGGCGGGCTCGTCTATCGCTTGCCGTGGGCAATGGAGGCTATTCGTGTTCGTGCACTTGCCAACGGCGACACCATCGACGATCTTTCACTCGATGATTTCGAGCTTGGCTTGGCCGTGGCCGCGGTGGAAACTGGAACGTTAAACCGCTCTGCCGCGATCCTCATTCAGGCAGGATTCAATTCTCGGCTGAGCGCCATTAAGGCCGTGGTGGACACCGGTGCAACCTTCCAAACGGCCCAAGAGCTTCGCCAATGGCTTAGATCGGAAGGTCTCTTAGCGTGGAACGCAAGGCCCGATTGGCCGACGCTTGAGACAAAGGCGATGTGGATGGAGTTTGTGCAAGGCTTCACTCCACGCGCCAGCGCTACCTGGGCGAATAGGCGGTACTGGGTGGGCGTGACGTGGCTTGGCATACCTGCCCCGCCAGGCACCCCGGTGCACGTCCATAATTGGGCAGGTCGGCTAAGCGTACTCGGAGCAGATGGGACACTGCTTGGTACGCTGCAGGGCGTGCTCAATCCCGCCAGGGCCGGTCTTATACGCGCCCAAGTCTCTCACGATGCAGGCCGGATCGACCTGACGTATCTCGGGCCTGATGATTTAGCTGGTGCATAGGGTGCGCAAGCGATGGGTCGCAATCCCCATCCACTACCAAGGTCAGTACCGATCGGCCAGCGCTTGCGTCTGTCAGCACAAGTGCTTATGTACCCACGATTGACTTGGCAGCTTTGACCTCGGATTAGCGCTACTCTTCGCTGTCGTTGTGTTGTTCAATTTGCAGCCGGGCTCGGGCGGTCGCTTGCTGCAACCGCTCGGTCAACAACTCCCGTGGCGGCAAGTTCGTCAAATACTCGGCAACATGGATACCGGACTTATCGAGTTCCAGCAATTCGATCTGCTCGGACTTCTTTCCGGTGCAAAGAATGATGCCGAGTGGCGAAGCTTCGTCAGGCTCCCGTTCATGCTTGTCGAGCCAACGCAGATAAAGCTCCATCTGCCCCTTGTAGACGGCCTTGAACTCGCCGACCTTCAATTCCACTGCTACCAGCCGTCGTAGCTTGCGGTTGTAGAACAGCAGGTCAAGGTGAAAATCATCGTCGTCGATCTGGATGCGTTTTTGTCGAGCCACGAACGTGAAGCCCACGCCCAGCTCCAGCAGGAAAGACTCCATCTCGCGGATGATTGCCGCCTCCAGATCGCCTTCCTGCCAGGTGTCGCGCAGGCCAAGGAAGTCGAGGATGTACGGGTCACGCATGACCAGGCTGGGCGAGATGCGCTGCGCGTCGCGCATAGTCGCCAGCTCCTGCGCGATCATCGTGTCCGGCTTCTTGGATAATGCCGTGCGTTCGTACAGCATCGAGTCGATGCGTTCGCGCAGTGTCCGAACGCTCCAGCGTTCGACGCCGGCCATCTGCGCGTAGTAATCCCGCTGCATCGGCTCCTTGAGCGCCAGCAGCAGGACGAAATGGGACCAGCTCAATTGTCGCGACAGCGTCGCGACAATTGGTTCGTCCGGGAACGTGGCCGCGAACTTGACCATCCGGCGCAGGTTCTTCTCCCCGAAACCCCGCCCGTAGTCACGGGCAAGCTGCTCGGCCAGCGTCGGCAGGATTTCCTCGCCGTACCCGGCCCGCTGCCCGGCCAGGACTTCTGTATGGATGCGCTGGCCGATGCGCCAGAACAGCAAGGTCAGCTCGGCATTGACGGCTGAAGCGGCGCGCTGGTGCGACGCCTCGATCAGTGCCCGGATGTCGCCCAGCAGCGCCACCGGCGCTGCTGGAGATGCGACAGATGCCTTGCGCCGGGTCATGCCACCACCTCCTTGGCTCGTTGCATCCCGGTGATCGTCTTGCGACGATTTGCCACCAGTTCGGCCGCGTCTCGCACCGGCTTGTCCTCGGTGTGGACGTAGCGCATGAACATCACGACGGTCTTGTGCGCCGTCAGCGCCATGCCGACCTTGACCGGGATGCCAGAGTTGGCAATGTCGGTCGCCGAGCGGTGGCGGATGCCGTGCGTGCCCACGTGCGTGGCGCCAGCCGCCTTGAGCGCACGGCTCCAGCCACCGTAATACTCGCCGGTGGTCAGATGCTTGCCGGCATGACTAGGAGACGGCAGCACGTAGCGGCTACCCTCTTGCCGGGGTGCCGTCGAGAGTAGCCGATAGGCTTCCTCGCTCATAGGCTTGGACATGCCGCCGGTCTTGCTGTCAGGCCAGACCACTCGCCGGTTCTGCAGGTCAACCCAGTCCCATTCCAGCGCAATGATTTCCGAGCGGCGGCCAGCAAACTCGAATTGCAGACGGATTCCCAAAGGAATGACGTAGTTCTCCAGCCCCTCCGACTCGATCTCGTCGAGCCGCCGGAACAAGTCGCCCATCTCTTCGTCGCTGATAAGGTGAGTGGACTTTCCGGCGGGGAACATGGGGACGTGACGGCAAGGGTTGGTGCCGTCGGGCCGATAGCCCCATACCTCGGCCATGTTGAACATCTTGCGCAAGACGCTGAAGACCTTGTTCGCCTCGGTCTGCTTGTATGAGAGCTTTTCCATCAGGCCCGCGATGTCAGGACGCTTCACGTCCTGAACCTTCTTGCGGCCTAGCAGCGGGATGATGTTGCGATTGATGACGGCCTGATAGCCGGCCTGGGTACTGAGCTTGTTGCGCTTCTTAGAGTAGTCCTCCATGAACTTCGTGCATAGCTCCTTGACCGTGGGGGCTTGGCGCGCCTCCGCTTTCTCTGCGGCAGGATCGCCGCCCCTGCGGACTTGGGCCAGCCATTCCTGCGCCAGCGACCGTGCCTGTTCGACGGTTAACTCCCCGTACCGCCCTAGCGAGGGCTTGCGGCGTTCGCCGGCGTTCGTCCGGTACTGGAGCATGAACACCTTGCGTCCCACCGGGGTAATCTTGCACAGGAAGCCGGGCACCAGCGTGTCCCGGAGTTCGACGGCCTCTGCCTGGGGTTGCGCCGCATCGACAGCGGACTTAGTGAGTTTGATCTTAGCCATGATGACTCCTTGGAAAGACCCGGATTCCAAGGGCCGGATAGGAGTCAGGCGGTCGGAAGTCGGGTCAGGTTTCGGAAAGCACCGGCATATGTTGAACTCGCCTAAGTTATTGATAAACCTGCTGTATCTGGCTGTGGCGTAGTCCAGCGAATTTCGGTGCTGGAGTCATGGTGAAATAAAAAAACCCCCC
>NZ_JABWRO010000171.1:0-8903 GCF_014268985.1 Pseudomonas sp. RW10S2
TTGCTCATCGCCCCAGATCGCCGCCAACGCCTGCGGCGTGCGCCGCACTTGGGCTTCGATCAGGCTATGGATGCACTGGCTGCGGTCGAAGTCCAGGCCGTTGGCGTTCCACTGACGTTCGATGCGCTCGCGCTCGCTGCCCTCGAGCATCGCCAGCTCACCGACGCGCTGCTCCGGCGCTGCGACGATCGCCTGCAACAGGTTCAGCCAGTGCTGCGACAGGCGCTCGATGGTCGCTGGCAGGAACAGGTCGGTGGCGTAGGTCCAGATCGCCGACCAGGCCGTACCCGACTCGAAGGTATTGAGGGTCAGGTCGAACTGCGCGGTGTGGCTGTCCCACGCCAGCGCCTCGACCTGCAGGCCCGGCACCTGCACCATGGACGCCTCGGCGGCGCGCTCGCCCTGGTGGTTGAACATCACCTGGAACAGCGGGCTATGGCTCAGGCTGCGCTCAGGGTGCAGGGCCTCGACCAGTTGCTCGAACGGCAGGTCCTGGTGGGCCTGCGCTTCCAGGGCGCTGTGGCGGACCTGCTCGAGCAGGTGGGTGAAGGCCATGCCTGGCTCGACCTCGGCGCGCAGTACCTGGGTGTTGACGAAGAAGCCGATCAGGCGCTCGGTCTCCAGACGGTTGCGGTTGGCCACCGGCACGCCGACGCGGATATCACCCTGGCCGCTGTAGCGGTGCAGCAGCACCTGGAAGGTGGCCAGCAGCAGCATGAACGGCGTCACCCGCAGCT
Organism: Pseudomonas sp. RW10S2; assembly: GCF_014268985.1. Lineage (NCBI taxonomy): Bacteria > Pseudomonadati > Pseudomonadota > Gammaproteobacteria > Pseudomonadales > Pseudomonadaceae > Pseudomonas > Pseudomonas sp. RW10S2. The sequence continues at coordinate 738 of NZ_JABWRO010000171.1, forward strand.
CACGCGCCCGCTGTTGCAGGCCCAGGGCCAGGTTGTCCGGCAGCGCCAGCGCAAGCTGCGCGCCACGGAACGACTGTTCGGCCGGGCGTGGGTGATCGGTGGGCAGTTGCAGGAACTGCTCGCCGGCAAGACGTTCGGTCCAGTAGCCGAGCTGACGCTCGCGCTCGCCGGCCTGCATCCACTGCCGCTGCCAGATCGCATAGTCGGCGTATTGCAGCGGCAGCACCGGCAGCGTGGGCGCTTCGCCCTGGCTGAAGGCGGCGTAGCATTGCACCAGTTCCTCGACCAGCACCTGCATCGACCAACCATCGGAGACGCTGTGATGCTGGGTGACGACCAGCACATGGTCGTCCTGCGCCACACGCAGCAGGCGCACACGCAACAGCGGCCCCTGCTCCAGGTCGAACACCTGCGCCACCTCGGCCTGCACCCGTGCGGCCAATTCGGCCTCGGCGACCGTTTCGATCGGCAGCGCCAGCGGTGCGGCGGCGTGGATGCGCTGCTGAGCACCCTCGGGCGCCTGGACGAACGTGGTACGCAGCGACTCGTGACGCGCCAGCAGGCTGTCGAAGCTGCGCTGCAAAGCGGCCACATTCAGCGCGCCGCGCAGGCGCAAGGCGCTGGGGATGTTGTAGGCGCTGCTGCTCGGGTCGAGTTGCCAGAGGAACCACTGGCGTTCCTGGGCGTAGGACAGCGGCGCCAGCTCGCCACGCACTGTCGGCAGCAGCGCAGGCTGTGCGGTGTCTGCGCTTGGCGTGAGGCTGGCGACGAACGCCTGCAGGGTGGTCTGCTCGAACAAGGTGCGCAATGCCACCTGCAGGCCCAGGCCGTGACGCAGGCGCGACACCACCTGGGTGGCCAGCAGCGAATGCCCGCCCAGGGCAAAGAAATCGTCCTGCAGACCGACCCGCTCGACCTCCAGCACCTGCTGCCAGATTTGCGCCACTTGCTGCTCCAGCGCCGTGCGCGGCGCCTGGTAATCCTCCTGGCGCAGGGTCGGGGCCGGCAGCGCCGCGCGGTCGAGCTTGCCGTTGAGGGTCAGCGGCAGGCTGTCCAGGCACAGGATATGCGCTGGCAGCATGTACTCCGGCAAGTCGGCCTTGAGGCCGCTGCGCAGGCGCTCGACCAGCGCCGACGCCTCGCCGCTGCCCTGCTGCGCCACAACATAGGCCACCAACTGCGTACCGGCACTGCCGTCGCGAGCGAGCACCACCGCCTCGCGCACGCCCGGCAGTTGCAGCAAGCGGGCTTCGATCTCGCCCAGCTCGATACGGAAACCACGGATCTTCACCTGCTGGTCGATACGCCCGACGTATTCGATCACCCCGTCGTTGCGATAGCGCGCCAGGTCACCGGTGCGGTACAGGCGCCCACCATTGCCGAACAGGTCGGGCACGAAGCGCTGGGCGCTGAGGTCGCTGCGGCGGTGATAGCCGCGCGCAAGGCCGGCACCGCCGACATACAGTTCGCCGATGCATCCCGGCGCGACCGGCTCCAGCTGGCCGTCGAGCAGGTACCAGGACAGGTCGTCGATCGGCTCGCCGATCGGGCTGCTGGCCGCCCCTTCGAGATCGCTCGGGCTCAGCGGACGGTAGGTGACATGCACGGTGGTTTCGGTGATGCCGTACATGTTCACCAGGCGCGGCCCCTGCGCAGCGAAATGCTCGTACCACGGGCGCAGCGCCTGCACCTCCAGGGCCTCGCCACCAAAGATCACCTGGCGCAGGGCACCCAGCTCGGCGGCGTCACGGGTGCAGGCCACCTGCATCAGTTGCTTGAACGCCGAAGGGGTCTGGTTCAGTACCGTGACGCCCTCGCGGTGCAGCAGCGCATGGAAATCCTCGGTGCTGCGGCAGGTCTCGTGCGGCACGATCACCAGGCGCCCGCCATGCATCAGGGCGCCGAAGATCTCCCACACCGAGAAGTCGAAGGCGTAGGAGTGGAACAGGCTCCAGACATCGTCGGCAGCGAAGTCGAACCAACGTTCGGTGGCAGCGAACAGGCGCATGACGTTGTCGTGGGGCAGTAGCACGCCCTTGGGCTGGCCGGTGGAACCGGAGGTGTAGATGACATAGGCGAGCTGGCGCGGGTCGCAAGCCAGTTGCGGCGCGCCGGGGTCGGCAAGCGGCTGTGGCGACAGCGGCTCCAGCATCAGCTGGCGCACGCCCTCGGCCCCCTGCACACCTGCCGCCAGGTGCGGCTGCACCAGCAGCAGGGCGATGCCGCTGTCGTCCATCATGTAGGCCAGGCGCTGGGCTGGCGCGCTGGGGTCCATGGGCACATAGGCAGCACCAGCCTTGAGCGTGGCGAGAATGGCCACGATCATTTCCAGGCTGCGCTCGACCACCAGGCCGACCCGTACCTCAGGGCCGACACCCTGCGCCAGCAGGCGGTGAGCCAGGTGGTTGGCCTGGGCTTCGAGCTGGCCGTAGCTGAGCTGGCGGTCATCCAGCGTGACCGCGATGGCCTCGGGGCGCAGGCGCGCCTGCTCCTCGATGCGCTGGTGAATGCACTGCTGCACGGGATACTTGGCCGGCCGTGGATTCCACTCGGCGATGATGTCCGCGCGCTCCTGTGCATCGAGCAACGGCACCTGCACCAGGGGCGTATCCGGCGCTGCGACCATCTGCCCGAGCAGTTGCAGCCAGTGCCGCGCCATGCGCTCGACAGTGGCCCGCTCGAACAGGTCGGTGGCGTAGGTGAAGGCTGCCGACAGCTGCTCGCCCGCCTCGGCGGTGTCCAGGGTCAGGTCGAACTGCGCGGTGACCGTGCGTACGTCCAGCCCCTCGATGTGCAAGCCCGGCAGGCGCAGTGCCGAGGCGCCATCGCCACCGAGGTGGTTGTGCATGACCTGGAACAGTGGGTTGACCCCGGCACTGCGTTCCGGCGCCAGGGCTTCGACCAGTTGCTCGAACGGCAGCGCCTGGTGGGCCTGGGCGCCGAGCACCGCCGCACGCACCTGCTGTAGCAGTTCACGGAAGGTATTCTGCGGGTCGATGCTGACATCCAGCACCTGGGTGTTGATGAAGAAGCCGATCAGCGCCTTGGTGTCGGGGTGCTGACGGTTGGCCACCGGCACACCGACGCGGATCTCGCGCTGGCCGCTGTAGCGGTGCAACAGCAACTGGAAGCTGGCCAGCAGGAGCATGAACGGCGTCATCCCCTGCGACTGGGCAAGGCTGCGCAGGGCTCGCTGCAACTCGACCGGCAGCGCCACCGCCAGGCGTTCGCCGCGATGGCTGGGCTGCTGCGGGCGCGGGTGATCGATCGGCAACTCCAGCACCGGCTGCTCACCGCCCAGACGCGCGGTCCAGTAGCCCAGCTGGCGCTCGCTCTCCCCCGCTTCCATCCAGGCCTGCTGCCAGATCGCGTAGTCGGCGTACTGGATCGATGCCGTCGCCAGCGCAGGTTCACCGCCACTGCTGAAGGCCGCATAGGCGTGTACCAGTTCCTCGACCAGCACCTGCATCGACCAGCCGTCGGAGACGATGTGGTGCTGGGTCATCACCAGCACATGGTCGTCATCGGCCAGACGCAGCAGGTCGACCCGCAGCAGCGGGCCCTGCTGCAGGTCGAACAGCGCCTGGGTACGGGCCTCGACGAAGTCGCGCACGGCCTGCTCGGTATCGGCGCTGGCATCGACCGGCAGGTGCTGCAGCGGCAGCTCGAAGGCCGACGCAGCAGGCTCGATCACCTGGCGCACGCCCTCGGCCGTCTCGACGAAGCGCGTACGCAACGACTCGTGCCGCCCCAGCAACCATTGGAAGCTGCGCGCCAGTGCCGGCACATCCAGCGTGCCTTTCAGGCACAGGGCACTGGGGATGTGGTAGGCACTGCTGTGCGGCTCCAGTTGCCAGAGGAACCACTGGCGCTGCTGGGCGTAGGACAGCGGGATAACATCGAGGCCTTCACGGGCCGCCGGGATCGGCAACTGCCCCAGGGTCAGGCCCTTGCCGGCCAGCTTTTCCAGGAAGGCCCTGCGCTGTGACAGCGGCAACCTGATGAATCGCTGAACCAGCGCGATGTTATCCATTACAGCCATCTCAGTTCGTCTCCAACTCGGTGAGGAAGTCATGCATATCGCTCAGATCCTGCTCGAGATCGGTGGTCCGCAACCCTTCCAGCGCTTGCGCATAGCCCTGCAGGTCGTCGGCCTGGAAGATCAGTTCCAGTGGCACCTGTACCTGCAGTTGCGCCTGTGCGGCTGCCGTGGCTTGTGTCGCCAGCAGCGAATGCCCGCCCAGTTCGAAGAAGTTGTCGTCACGCCCTAAGCGGTCGACCTTCAGCACCGCAGCCCAGATATCGGCGATGGCGCGTTCCAGCTCGCCTTGCGGCGCGCGGTAGTCGCGTTGCATCAGGCTGGCATCCGGGGCCGGCAGGGCCTTGCGGTCCAGCTTGCCGTTGGGTGTCAGGGGCAGTGCGTCGAGGAAGACCAGATAGGTGGGGACCATGTAACCCGGCAGTGTCTCCTTAAGACGAACGTGGAGCTGCTCGCGCAATTTAGCCTCGCCGAGCGCCAGGCCCTGCGCGCTGGCCAGCACGTAGCCCACCAGCTGCGGGCCACCGACGCCGGGACGGGCCAGCACCACGGCTTCACGCACGCCGTCCTGAGCCTGGAGGCGCGCCTCGATCTCACCCAGTTCGATGCGGAAGCCGCGGATCTTGACCTGGTGATCGACCCGTCCCAGGTAGTCGACCACACCGTCGGCGCGCTGGCGCACCAGGTCGCCACTGCGGTACAGGCGCGCGCCCGGCACACCGTAAGGGTCCGGCACGAAGCGCTCGGCGGTTAGCGCGGCGCGGTGCAGGTAGCCGCGCGCCACCCCTGTGCCGCCGAGGTACAGCTCGCCCGCGACGCCCTGGGGCAGCAGCGCCGCCGAGTCGTCGAGCACATAGGCACTGCGATTGCCGATGCGGCTGCCGATCGGCGCATAGGCCGCCTGGCAACGTTCGGCGCGGTCGGCTTTCCAGATCAGCGGGGTGACCACGGTTTCGGTCGGGCCATAGCCATTGATGATGTGCTCAGGCGCAAGCACGGCCTTGACCAGTTCGAACGAGGCTTCCGGCACCGCGTCGCCACCGAAGCAGTAGATGCGCACCGGCGGCGGGTTGCCGTGCTCGCGCACGTGCTCGGCCAACTGCTGCAGGTACACCGGCGGGAACGCGGCAACGGTGACGCCATGCCGGTGCATGGCCGCACAGGCCTGCTCGGCGGTCCACAGCTGCGGGTCGCGAATCAGCAGGCGGCCGCCGTGCAACAGGCAGGTCAGCCAGCGTTCATGGGCTCCGTCGAAGGCGAACGACATGAAGTGCAGCTCGCAGTCACGCGCGCTCATGGCGTAGCGCTCACCGATCGCCAGGCAGTGCATGGCCAGCGGGCCATGGGCCACGGCGACGCCCTTGGGCTGGCCGGTTGAGCCGGAGGTGTAGATCACGTAGGCCAGGCCCTCGGCGTGCACCGGGCGCTGCGGCGCGCTGCTCGGCAGCGAGGCGCTGGCCAACTGGTCGATGCACAAGGTCGCCACGGCTTGCGCCGCGGGCAGGCGCGCCAGCAACTGCGAATGGGTGAGCAACAGCGCCATGCGCGAGTCCTGCATGAGGTATGCCAGGCGCTCTTCGGGGTACTCCGGGTCGAGCGGCACATAGGCTGCGCCAGCCTTGAGCACCGCCAGCAACGCGACCAGCATCTGCGGACCACGCTCCAGCGCCACACCCACCAGCGCCTCGGCGCCCAGCCCTGCCTCGATCAACCCGTGTGCCAGGCGGTTGGCCTGCTGGTCGAGCTCGGCATAACTCAGTTGCTGCTCGCCGAACAACACCGCCACCGCCTCCGGCGTGCGCTGCGCCTGGGCCTCGAACAGCTGGTGCACTGCACGTGGCGAATCGAAGCGTGCATCGACGTGGTTCCACTGCTCCACCAGTTGCGCACGCTCCTGCCCGGTGATCAGCTCCAGCGCACCGATGGCCTGGCCCGGCGCCGCCTCGAGCAGTTGCTCGAGGACCTGGCGCAGGTGCCCGGCGATCTGCACGATGCGCGCATCGTCGAACGCTTCGCGCAGGTAGCTGTAGTGCACCTGCAGGGTCTGCTCCAGGGCGATGGCCAGGGTCAGCGGGTAGTTGGTGCGCTCGTGGCTGTCGATGGCGCCGAAGCCCAGGGCGGGCACCTCGGCCTGGCGCAGGGCCTCGGCCACCGGATAGTTCTCGAACACCACCAGGGTGTCGAACAGCGCCTCGCCGCCCTGCCCGGCCCAGCGCTGGATATCGTACAGCGCGGTGTGCTCGTGCTCGCGCAGGGCCAGGTTGTGCTGCTGCAGCTCACCGAGCCACTCGCCCAGCGCCTGCTCGGCACGCACCTGCGCCACCACCGGCAGGGTGTTGATGAACAGCCCGACCTGGCGCTCGATACCGACGATGTCCGCCGGACGCCCCGAGACCGTGGCGCCGAAACACAGCGCCTGCTGACCGGTGTAGCGCTGCAGGAGGATCAGCCAGGCGCCCTGCAGCAGGGTGTTGACGGTCACCTTGTGACGGCGCGCCGACTCGCCCAGGCGCTGGGTGAACGTGGCATCGAACTGTTGGTAGTGGTCGCCAAACGGCGCTTGCGCCACAGGCTCGCTGCGCACGAAGGCCTGGGCCAGCCGGGTCGGGGCCTCGAGCACACTCAGTTGCTCGGTCCAGAAGCGCTCGCTCAACCCGGCATCCTGGGCCTGCAGCCAGGCCAGGTAATCGCGGTAGCGGCCAACATGGCCGACCTCGCGGCGCGCGGCGTAGCGCTGCAGCACCTCGCCCAGCAGCTGCGAATTGCTCCAGCCGTCGAGCAGGATGTGGTGGTGGGTGTAGATCAGGTGATGACGGTCATCAGCCGTACGCACCAGCACCAGGCGCAGCAGCGGCGCACGGGCCAGGTCGAAGCCCTGGGCCTGTTCCTCGGCCGCCAGGCGGTCGAGGGCGGCGGGCAGGTCCTGGTCGCCGCGCACATCAAGCACGCGGAACGGCACCTCGACCTGCTTGTGCACCAGTTGCAGCGGACGCTCCACATCGCCCTGCCAGAGGAACACGCTGCGCAGGCTGTCGTGGGCGTCCAGCGCCTGCTGCCAGGCTTCGCAGAAACGCGCAGGGTCCAGGCCGTCGATGTCCACCCGCATCTGGTTCACGTAGTCGCTGGCGTCGTGCTGGTACAGGCTGTGGAACAGCATGCCCTGCTGCATCGGCGACAACGGCACGATGTCTTCGATCTGCCGCGCGGCGACCGGCAGCGCATCCAGTTGCGCCTGGGCCAGCGGGTAGAGCGGGAAGTCCGAGGGCGTCACGCCCGCTTGTCCGGGCTGGCAGCAATGCTCGACCAGAGCCTGCAACTGCTCGGCGAAATCGCTGGCCAGGGCCTGCAGGGTGGCGTGGTCGAACATCTGCGTGCTGTAGGTCCAGCTCAGGTCCAGTTCGCCGTCGTACACCTGGCCGTTGATGCCCAGCCAGTTGGCCAGCGGCGCCTGCGCGCTCTGCTCGGCACCGCTGGCCTCGCCGCTCGGGCTGAACAGCGCGCCGTCTTCGGCCTGGAAGCTGCCATCGAACTGGCCCAGGTAGTTGAAGGTCACCCGTGCCACCGGCAAGGCCTGCAACGCTTCACGGGTCGAGGCGTCAGCGAAGCGGCGCAAGGCGCCGAAGCCCAGCCCTTTGTTGGGCACCCTACGCAACTGCTCCTTGATCTGCTTGAGCGAGTCGCCCAGCGCTTCGGCCGGGGTCAGGCACACCGGGAACACGCTGGTGAACCAGCCCACGGTGCGGGTCAGGTCGAGGTGCTCGGCGAGCTCTTCGCGGCCATGGCCTTCGAGCTCCACCAGCACGCTGCCCTGCCCGCTCCAGCGGCACAGGGTACGGGCCAGGGCAGTAAGCAGCAGGTCGTTGACCTGGGTGCGATAGGCGGCGGGCGCTTCCTGCAGCAGGCGTTGGGTGGTGGTTTTGTCCAGGCGCGTATGGACCATCGCCGCATGGGCGTTGTCCAGCACCGCCGTTGGTGCGGCGCACGGCAACTCGGCGGCACCCTGCAGGCGTTGCTGCCAGTAGCCGAGCTCAGCGCTGTGCTCGACGGCGTAACGACGCAATTGCTCGGCCCAGTCGCGCTGCGAGTTGGTCTTGCCTGGCAGGGCCAGGGGCTTGCCGCTGCTCAGC
>NZ_JABWRO010000172.1:0-8902 GCF_014268985.1 Pseudomonas sp. RW10S2
GGCTGACATGGCAGACATCTGCCAGGTCAGCCGCACTGGCCGTTTTTCGTTCAACTGACTTTCAACGCTTCCCGGGCATGTTGCGTCGTGTGCATCGGTTGGGGTTTGGCCCAGTTTTCCGGCAGGTTGATGAAGTCCACCAGTTCACGCAGGCGTCCCTGGTCACGGCCGTTGAAGGCGAAGGTCAGGCGGGTCAGGTGGTTGAAGTCGCCGACTTCATGTTCTGCGCTGCTGTCGGCTTGCTGATGGTATTTGCCACTCAGGCGCAGGTCGGCGAAGCCCTCCTGAATGTCGTATAGCGCCGCCTCGCTGAGGGGGTGCAGCATCCGGATCACGAACTGGTTCTTCAACCAGCGACTGGAGTGGTAATTGCTGTAGAACTGGTTGATTTCCTCCACAGCCTCGTCAGCGCTGTGTACCAGACGTACCAGTTTCAGGTCGCTGGGGAGTATGTAGCGGTTCTCTTCCAATTGACGGCTGATGAAGCTCAGTGCGTCCTGCCAGAAACTCCCGCCAGGCGAGTCGAGCAACACCACCGGTACCAGAGGGCTTTTACCCGTCTGGATCAGGGTCAGCACTTCGAGTGCCTCGTCGAGGGTGCCAAAACCACCCGGGCAGAGCACCAAGGCGTCAGCTTCCTTGACGAAGAACAGCTTGCGGATGAAGAAGAAGTGGAAGGGCAGCAGTTGATCGGTGCCATCCACCGTTGCGTTGGCATGCTGCTCGAAGGGCAAGGTGATGTTGAAACCCAGGCTGTTTGCTGCCCCGGCGCCTTCGTGGGCAGCGGCCATGATGCCGCCCCCGGCCCCGGTGATGACCATCAGGTCGGAGCGGGCGAGGCTGGCGCCCAGCTCTCGGGCCAGGGCATACATCGGGTGTTCCTGAGGCGTGCGCGCCGAGCCGAATACAGTGACTTTGCGTCGCCCCTTGTAGCGTTCGAGGGTGCGGAAGGAGTGGTCCAGTTCGCGCAGGGCCTGCAAGGTGATCTTGGCATTCCATCGGTTGGCGTCGTCGAAGGCCATGCGCAGGATGGTCAGCATCATGTCGCGGTAGAGCGGCAGGTTGGGGCTGTCCGGTGCCACCAGTTGCAGTTGTTCATCAATCTTGTTCAGGTCGATCCCCTGCTCCCTGAAATGATCGGACAGACGTTCATTCGGTAGGTAAGGCATTCAGCGTCTCCTTCTGCAGCAAAACCTCTGACCGGGTCGATGGGGTGTCCCGGCCGCGACACTGCGTGTGTCGCTGGCTGCTGTCGCTCGAGTGTGCATCTCGAGCATTGCAGTAGGCCTTCAAGGCCGTGATGCAGTGGCGTGAGTCCATCTTGTCTTTTGTCGTTGCGGGTCCGGCAACGTCGTGGCGCGGCAATCTCCTGTGCTTGCCGCTGACGCGTGCTGTTCGCTTTCAATCTAGACGCTGGCGAGCGATCCTGCCGGTTTGCGGCTGCAAACCGTTCGTCTGATAGGATCCAATCCGTGCAGGGGTTTGATTAACTGAAAGACAACGGCGCGATGAGGGGAGGTCGCGGTATGCATCGGTTGGTCATTGAGGTGGACTTGCAGTTGTATGAACTGCTCAGGCGTGCAGCCCAGGACCATCAATTGAGCCTGGAGGGCGAGTGCCTGCGCAGGTTGCAAGGCGCCGACAGGCAATCACGTTACCTTCAGGCCTTGCTGGCGGATCTGCGCGCCGATGAGGAGCAACGGCGCGCCAGCGACGATCAGGTCGCCTGAATCACTTCTTCTTGTTGCCGGCCGTGCAGCTGGCAGCATCGAACGCCTGGTCCATGACCGGCTGGTTGGTCTTGTAGACGGTGAAGCGGTAGACCATTACCGCGCCCTTGGTCATCAGTTGGCGGTAGCCGGTGTTGCGGCAGACGCTGTCGCCCAGCTGGCTGCGCACCAGCGCCGGGTTTTCCAGCATGCGCTGGGCATGTTCTTCGCGCACGCTCAGGTGGTTGACCAGCGCCTTGCCCTTCTCGACGGTGTATCCCTGATCGAGGATGTCTTCGTTGACGGCGCGTGGCGTGCCGACGCTGCTCTCCTTGGCAACCTTCTGCAGCATCTGGTTCAGCTCGTAGTCCTGCTTGGACGCCGCATTGGCTGCGAGCGGCAGGGCGAGCAGCAGGCTCAGGGTCGGGACGATAAGACGCAGCATGAATCTCTCCTGGTTCGGTAACTGGCGCTTTGACCTGCGCCTTCTGGCGGCGTTCCATGAACGCGTCGCTCAACGGGCGCAGCGGCTGCCAAAGGCGCGATTATAAGGGAGCGCGCTTGTAGCCTGCACGGCAATCCTGTGGCTGCTCTGGTAGACTCACGTCTTTGTTCCCCGCCGAGTTGTCGCAGTGTCCATCCCATTCCTGTCCATAGGCTTGCAGCCATGAGCCATGCGGTAGCGCGCCTGCGCGCCGAGCGTCTGGCGCGCAGCAACAAACCTTTCGTCGCCCGCGGTTCGCGCGCTGATCGCTGCCCGGACTGCCGGGTGATCGCCAGCCATTGTCTGTGCGCCTGGAAGCCTCGGGTCGACGCCCGGGCCGGCATGTGTCTGGTGATGCACGACACCGAGCCATTGAAGCCGACCAACACCGGCTGGCTCATCGCCGACCTGATCGAAGATACCTGGGCCTTCGGCTGGCAGCGCACCGATGTAGACGCGCGTTTGCTGGCGCTGCTCGAACAACCCCAGTGGCAGCCCTATATCGTCTTCCCTGGTGAGTTCGTCGCACCGGAGCGGGTGGTCAACGAGGTGGTGTGCGAGCCTGGCAAGCGGCCGCTGTTCATCCTGCTCGACGCCACCTGGACCGAAGCGCGCAAGATGTTTCGCAAGAGTCCGTACCTGGATCGCTTCCCGGTGCTGAGCCTGGAGGCCGAGCAGATGTCGCGCTACCGCCTGCGCCGCTCCAAGCGTGACGATCATTTCTGCACCGCGGAAGTGGCGGCCATGTGTCTGGACCTGGCCGGCGACAACCGTGCCTCCCAAGCGCTGGATGCCTACCTCGACGTGTTCAGCCTGCATTACCTCAGCGGCAAGCGACACCTGGCACTGGACGACCAGGATGAGCCGCATCAACGCTTGCATACCTTCCTATAGTCCAAGGGGCAAGCGAGCCGGATTGGTTCATACTGTCGAGCAGGTCGCCAGGGTGGGCGAGGCCGCCGGGCAATTGGCTTGACCACCCGGACGGTGCTCGGCATCCTTGGCGCCGATTCGGCCACGACGCAGCCGCCATCCCAGGCTGCGGTCGTGCCCTTGCCGCAGGCGGCGCCGTCGCCCGCGCCTTGAGTTGCCCGCCAGGCACAGGCCCCGTACCCCGCAGCGCCTGGCACAGAACAGGACCCCTGGATCGATGGCTACATATGAAATCCTGATTGCCGATGACCATCCGCTGTTCCGTAGCGCCTTGCGCCAAGCCGTGACCCTCGGCCTCGGGCAGGACGTACGGCTGGTGGAGGTGGCAAGCATCGCCGAACTGGAAACACGCCTGACCGAGAAATCCGACTGGGACCTGGTCCTGCTCGACTTGAACATGCCGGGGGCCTATGGCTTCTCCGGTCTGGTCCTGCTGCGCGGGCAGTATCCGCAGATTCCGGTGGTGATGGTGTCGGCGCAGGAAGAGGCGGCCGTGGTGGTCAAGTCCCGCGAGTTCGGGGCCAGCGGTTTCATTCCCAAGTCCAGCCCGCTGGAAACCATCCAGGACGCCGTGCGCAAGGTGCTCGATGGCGAAGTGTGGTGGCCGCCGCAGGCGTTCGAAAAGGTTGATGTGTCGGCCGAGGCCAAGGCCGCCAGCGAGGGGCTTGCGAGCCTGACGCCGCAGCAGTTCCGGGTACTGACCATGGTTTGCGAGGGTTTGCTGAACAAGCAGATCGCCTACGAGCTGAGCGTCTCGGAGGCGACCATCAAGGCCCACGTCACCGCGATCTTCCGCAAGCTGGGCGTTCGCACCCGGACCCAGGCGGCCTTGCTGCTGCAACAACTTGAATCGGTTTCAGCTAACTGAGCCTCGCGGCTTCACGCTTTTTTGACCCAGGCTGGACTAGCCTGCAGGCCTTTTCCAGGTGAATTGACTCACATGTCGCCATTCAAGGGCCAGACCGGCCTGAAACGCATCTTCAACGCCGCCGGCTATTCGCTTGACGGCCTGCGCGCCGCCTTCAAGGGCGAGGCTGCCTTCCGCCAACTGGTGCTGCTCAACGTGCTGCTGATCCCGACTGCCTTCTGGTTGCCGGTCAGCCGCGGCGAGCGTGCGATCCTGATCGCCGTGTGCCTGCTGGGGCTGATCGTCGAGCTGCTCAACTCGGCGGTCGAGGCTGCCATCGACCGCATCTCGCTGGAGCGTCACCCCTTGTCGAAAAACGCCAAGGACATGGGCAGTGCCGCGCAGTTGGTGGCAATGAGCATGGTGGCGCTGGTCTGGGGCGTGATCCTGCTCGGCTAGCGCTTAGGCGATGGCCGGCAGCACGATCTCGTCGCTGCGCTGCACCCCCGCAGTAAAGCTGCGGCACAGCTCGAGAAACTCACGCATGGCTGAGGTCTGGTACTTCTGCTTGTGCCAGATGAAGTAAAACTGCCGCAGCAGATCCAGCTCCGGTGTTTCCACCGCCACCAGGCTGCCGCGCCTGAAAGCGTCGCGCAACGCGAGGCGTGAAATGCAGCCGATCCCCAGACCCGACTCCACGGCGCGTTTGATCGCTTCCGTATGTTCGAGCTCCAGACGGATGTTCAGGTTGGCGCGGTGGTGGCGCATGGCCTGATCGAAGGTCAGGCGTGTGCCTGAGCCTTGTTCGCGCAAGATCCACGCCTCCTGGGACAAGGCCTCGATATTGGCGCGGCCGACCTTGGCCAGTGGATGCTGCGGGGCGCAGAACACCACCAGTTCGTCCTCGACCCAGGGTTGCACCTCCAGGTCAGGGTGGTTGCAGTCACCCTCGATAAGACCCAGGTCAATTTCGTAGTGGGCTACCTGTTGCACAATGTGCGCCGTATTCTGCACGTGCAACTTGACCTGGCTTTCCGGGTGCACCTGCATGAAGCTGCCGATCAGCAGCGTTGCCAGGTAGTTGCCGATGGTCAGGGTGGCACCGACGGCGAGCGAGCCGAAGCCGGACTTGCCGTTGAGCAGGTCTTCGATTTCCTTGGCCTGGTCGAGCAGGGCCACTGCTTGGGGCAGCAACTGATGGCCCAGGGCGTTGAGGCTCAGGCGCTTGCCGGCGCGATCGAACAGCTGGCAGCTGGACTGGCGCTCCAGTTCGGTGATGGAAGTACTGGCCGCCGACTGCGAAAGGGCCAGTACATTGGCCGCTCGCGATACGCTTTGATGCTGGGCGACGGCGACGAAGACTTGAAGCTGGCGGAGAGTGAATCGCATATCTATATAACCGATAAGTCATATCTTGATAATTCAGTTAACAGATATTCTCGCTGCCCCTAAACTATCGCGCAACTGCGCGTCTTGCGCGCGCCGCGTTTTTCTTCAGGAGCCCCATTAGATGAGCAACATGAACCACGAACGTGTCCTCAGTGTGCATCACTGGAACGACACCCTGTTCAGCTTCAAGTGCACCCGCGATCCGGGCCTGCGCTTCGAGAACGGTCAGTTCGTGATGATCGGCCTGCAGCAGGAAAGCGGCCGTCCGCTCATGCGTGCCTATTCGATCGCTTCGCCGAACTGGGAAGAGCATCTGGAGTTCTTCAGCATCAAGGTGCCGGACGGTCCGCTGACCTCCCAGCTGCAGCACCTGAAGGAAGGCGACGAGATCATCATCAGCAAGAAACCGACCGGCACCCTGGTGCTGGACGACCTGAACCCAGGCAAGCACCTGTACCTGCTGAGCACCGGTACTGGCCTTGCGCCGTTCATGAGCGTGATCCAGGACCCGGAAACCTACGAGCGTTTTGAAAAGGTGATCCTGGTCCATGGCGTGCGCTACGTGAACGAAGTCGCCTACCGCGAGTTCATCACCGAGCACCTGCCACAGAATGAATTCTTCGGCGAAGCGGTGCGTGAGAAGCTGATCTACTACCCGACCGTGACCCGCGAGCCGTTCGAGAACCAGGGCCGTCTGACCGATCTGATGCGCAGCGGCAAGCTGTTCAGCGACATCGGCCTGCCACCGATCAACCCGCAGGACGATCGTGCGATGATCTGCGGCAGCCCGAGCATGCTCGACGAGACCAGCGAAGTACTCGACAGCTTCGGCCTGAAGATCTCTGCGCGTATGCGTGAGCCGGGTGATTACCTGATCGAGCGCGCATTCGTCGAGAAGTAAGGCGAATTGCGGCATAAAAAAACGCAGACTTGGGTCTGCGTTTTTTTATGCCTGGAAAGTGTGAATTCAGGCTTCGCGTGCAACCTCCAGCACCCGGATCACCTCCGGCTGCGGATAATGCCAGCGCACCTGCACATCCCAGAACCTCACTCCGTAGAGCCGTTCCGGCGCTGGCACCTGATAGGCCGGGCGTGGATCCTGGGCCAGGCACTGTTCGATGAGTTCCACCAGTGGTTCTGCCAGGCGCAGAGCGTGCTCGTGGGCCTGGTGCAGGGCGCTATCGCTCCACTGCACGTTGATCGGCAGTGGCGCATCGCTGGCCATCTGGTTGATGGCATTGTCGATGCTGTCGGCGTAGGGCACGTAGGGTTTGATATCCAGCACTGGCGTACCGTCCAGCAGGTCGATGCCAGACAGGAGCAGACGCCCGGGCTCTACAGCTTCAAGGCGCACCACCGACTGGCCGATCCCGTTGGGGCGATGGGTGGCACGCGTGGCGAACACGCCCATGCTCTTGTTGCCGCCCAGGCGCGGCGGGCGCACCTTCAGCCGGGGCTTTTCCTCCAGTGCTTGGTGGAACAGGAACAGCAGCCAGACGTGGCTGACCTGCTCCAGGCCCTGTACCGCGTCGCCCTGGTCGAACGGCGGCAGCAACTCCAGCACGCCGCGTGCCGCGGGCGCCAGGCGGGGCTGGCGGGGGATGGCGAACTTCTCCTTGAAGCAGGAGCGGACGATGCCGACCGGTGTGACGCTGTGCTGCATGATCGGCTCAGCCACGCACGCGAAGGGTCAGGCCCTTGAGGAAGTTGCGCAGCAGCTGGTCCTGGCAGGGGCGGTAGTTGTCATGGCCGACCTTGCGAAACAGCGCGCTGAGTTCGGGCTTGGACACCGGGAAATTGACCGATTTGAGGATCGCGTGCAGGTCGTCTTCCTTGAGTTCGAAAGCCACCCGCAGTTTCTTCAGCACGGTGTTGTTGGTCACCGGCAGCTCGACGGGCTGGGGCGCACGGTTGTCGTCCTTGCCACGGCGGTGGATCACCAGGCCATCGAGGAAATGCGCCATGACGCGCTCCGGGCAACGCACATAGCCGGCTTCGTCTTCCTTCTTGATATAGCCGGCAAGCACCACCGGGTTCACTTCAAGGCCGGACAGGGCGATGATTTCGGCCATCTTGGCGTCGTTCACCTTGAGCATGTAGCGCAGGCTGCGCAGGACATCGTTGTGGTTCATGTGACTCGAATCCTTTTCTGAGCCGCACCTTGCGGCGCGGCGGTATCGCTTAGAAGCGTTCGCTGCCGGACAGGTAGCGCCATTGGCCCAGGGGCAGCTTGCCCATCGACACGCCACCCAGGCGAATGCGGCGCATGCCGAGCAGTTCCAGGCGCAGGTAGGCGCAGATTTCGGAGATCTGCCCGGGCTGCGGGTTCTTCAGGGCCAGGCGCAGGTGGGTTTCGTTCTGCCAACTGGCTTTGGCCCGGGGCAGTTCCCGGTCATTGCGGGTCGCACCACGGGCCAGGCGCTCCAGGGCCTGGAGCGTGGTTTCGCCGCGCACCTCGAGGATGTACTCCTGTTCCAGACGGCGCAGGTCGGCGTCGATCTTGCGGGTGACACGCCAGTCCTGGCTGAATACCTGCAGGCCGCTGGCGCCGCGTTCGAGCGGGGCGGGGCAGGTTAATCTGGCGAAGTGCCCGTGCAGGGGGCGCACGCCTTCGCGGTGGGTTTCGCTGAGGCTGGCCATGTTCATGCTGGCGCGGGCAGTTTCACTGTCCTGGCCCTTGGGCTGGTTGAGCAGCAAGGTAACCGGCTCCAGTGTTTCGGCACGTGCCCCCGGGAGCAGTTCGACACGCTGGGTTTCAACCTTGAACTGCGGTTGTTCGACCACCACGCCATCGACCGTGACCCAGCCCCCTTCGATGTACAGTTCGGCCTCGCGGCGTGAGCAGCCGAGCTGTTCGATGAGGCGTTTGGACAGGCGGACGGGTTCGGACATGAGCTGAGGGTTCGCAGGGCAGGGAAAGGTGCTTATTGTACCTGCCCGTGCCGTGTTGCGGCTGCGAATCTGCGCCGGTCGGGCCATTTCAGGCGCGGCTGACGGGCCGTGCCTACCGCGGTGCGCGGATCAGTCGCATGTGCAGCAGTGGATAGGGTTGTCCGAGGCCATCGGTTTCCGAGCGTCCCGCCACTTCGAAGCCCTCGTGCAGGTAGAAACCCAGTGCCTGGGAGTTCTGTTCGTTGACGTCCAGGCGTTCGGCGTTGAGCTCCTCGATGGCATGGCGCAGCAGACGCTTGCCAACCCCCAGGCCGCGATGTTCGGGGTCAACGAAGAGCATGTCGACACGACCGTTGGCGACACCGGCAAAGCCGAGGATCCTGCGTTGGGCGTCCCGGCAACAGATCAGCATCACGGCATCCAGGTAGCGGCGCAGCACGTGATCGCGCAGCAGCACGATGTAGGCGTCAGGGAGAAAATCATGGGTGGCGCGCACCGACGCTTCCCAGATACGGACCAGTTCGGGGTAGTCGCTGTAGTGGGGGGTATGCAGCGTCAGGGGCAAGGACATTCTGTATTCCTCGGGTAGTGAGGAAAACATAGATGCTTGATGACAGTTTTGCGGAGTTTTTCTTCAAAGCTTGCCCC
>NZ_JABWRO010000173.1:0-8432 GCF_014268985.1 Pseudomonas sp. RW10S2
AGGAGCGGGCTTGCCCGCGAAGAGGCCACCGCCGATTATCAGCGAACCTCTGCCACCCTGGCCCGCCGCGCCCGCCACCCCGCCACCAGCGAAGGCCCCAGCGCCACCAGTGCCGACCCTGCCACCACCGTCACCGCCCCGGCATAGCCCAGCGCATTGATCTGTTCGGCATGCACGTACTCAGGCCACACCCAGGCCGACAGTGCCACCGCAACAAAGGTGACCAGTGGCGTCAGTGCCAAGGTCGCACTCACCCGCGATGCTTCCCAATGCGCCAAGGCCTCGGCAAATGCGCCATAGGCGACCAGGGTGTTCAGGCAGCACGCCAGCAGCAACCAGCCTTGTACAGCCGTCAGTTGCAGCGCCTCCAGCGGATGCACCCAGGGCGTCAGCAGCGCCGCACAGCACAGGTAGATCACCATCATCACCTGCTGCGAGTGCCAGACCGACAGCAGTTGCTTCTGGCTCAGGGCATAGAACACCCAGATGCTGGTGGCCAGGATGATCGTCAGTACACCGGTGGTGTAGGCCCCAAGTGATGTCAGCAGTTCGTCCAGGCGCTGGTTGAAGAACAGCCCGAAACCGGCCAGCAGCACCAGCAACCCGATACCCTGGCCCAAGCTGAAACGCTCCTTGAACACGAACACACTGGCCACCAGCAACAGCACCGGCCCCAGTTGCACCACCAGTTGCGCGGTGCCCGGGCTGAGCAGTTTGAGACCGACCAGGTACAGCACATAATTGCCCATCAGCCCACACACGGCCACCGCTACCAGGCCAAAGCCCTTGCGCCCCAGGCGCTGGAACGGCGGCAGGCGCCGGTTCGCGGCCAGCCAGGCGAACAACAGGCCGCCGGAGACCAGCAGCCGATACCAGGTGACCGTGATCGGGTCCATCACCTGCAGTACCTGCTTGAGCTTGATCGGCAGAATGCCCCACAACAGCGCGGTCAGCAGTGCCAGGAACAACCCATGGACCCAGCGTCCGGAAGAAATGTGCATAGCGTCCTCGATCAATGCCCTGAGTGGGGTGACTGAAGTCTAAGGGCTGCAAAGGTGGGGCTGGCAGAAAGTGGCGGGAAAAGAATTCATCGGGTCATTCCCGCGGGGCATGGCTGCCCCGCGGCGCGAGGGGCGTTACTTCTTGTGCTTGGCGAACGCCGCCTCCAGTGCATCGTTGATGGTGCGCAGCACCTTGACCCGCGCCCAGCGCTTGTCGTTGGCCTCCACCAGTGTCCAGGGGGCTATCTCGGTGCTGGTACGATCGACCATGTCGCCCACAGCCTCTGCGTACACATCCCACTTGTCGCGGTTGCGCCAGTCTTCCTCGGTAATCTTGTAGCGCTTGAACGGGATCTCTTCACGTTCCTCGAAACGCTGCAACTGTGTCTCTTGGTCGATTGCCAGCCAGAACTTCACGACCACGATGCCCGCGTTGCTCAACTGCTCCTCGAAATCATTGATCTCGCCATAGGCGCGCATCCAGTCGGCCGGGGTGCAGAACCCTTCGACCCGCTCGACCAGTACCCTGCCATACCAGGAGCGGTCGAAGATGGTGAACTTGCCGCGCGCCGGCACATGTCGCCAAAAGCGCCACAAATAAGGCTGGGCGCGCTCCTCCTCGGTGGGTGCGGCGATCGGCACGATGCGGTACTGGCGTGGGTCCAGCGCGGCAGCCACGCGGCGAATCGCCCCGCCCTTGCCCGCAGCATCGTTGCCTTCGAACACCGCGATGAGGGCATGCTCACGCATGCGCTTGTGCCGCAGCAGCCCGGCCAGGCGCGCCTGCTCGGCGACCAGCTGCTTCTGGTAGTCGTGCTTGTCGAGGCGCTGGGTGAGATCCAGGGCACCGAGCAGGCTCAACTGATCGATACTGCGCCCAAATGGCGCGACATTGCCCTGGTGCTTGCCCTTCGGCGCGTTGGCCAGCGCCGACTGCAGACTTTCAAGCAGAATGCGCCCCACCGCCAGCGCCCGGTAGTACGGATCGACACCTTCGATCACATGCCAAGGCGCGTAGTCGCGGCTGGTGCGGCGCAGCACCCGCTCGCCAAAGCGCACGAAGCGGTCGTAGGTCTGCGACTGCTGCCAGTCCAGCGGGCTGATCCGCCAGCTGTGCAACGGGTCGTCGCGCAGGGCCTTAAGCCGGGTCTTCATCTGCTTCTTGGAGAGATGGAACCAGAACTTGATGATCAGCGCGCCTTCGTCACAAAGCATCTGCTCAAGGCGCTCGGCGCCAGTAATGGCCTGGTCCAGCACCGCATCCTTGAAGCGGCCATGCACCCGCCCCTGAATCATCTGGCTGTACCAATTACCGAAGAACACGCCCATGCGCCCCTTGGGCGGCAGGGCGCGCCAGTAGCGCCACGCCGGCGGACGAGCCAGCTCCTCATCGGTCTGCTGGTCGAAGGTCAGCACTTCGATCATCCGCGGGTCCATCCACTCGTTGAGCAGCTTCACCGTCTCGCCCTTGCCGGCGCCCTCAATGCCGTTGATCAGCACGATGACCGGAAAGCGCGCCTGCTGCTTGAGCTCGAACTGGGCCTCCAGCAACGCCTCGCGCAGGGCCGGCACCTCGGCCTCGTAGGTATCCTTGTCGATGCTGTGACCGATCTCCGCAGATTCGAACATGACTCACTCCTTCGATGGATAAGCAAGAGTAGCGGATTGCACGCCAGTCTTGCGCCCTCTTCACCACGGCGGATACAGCGTCGGCGACGCAGATGGCATAAAATCTCCGCCTCACTGCCAGCCGAACAGACCATGCCTGATACCCCACTCCCCCAGCACGCCCAGATCGACTGGGACGACCAGGGCCGCCCTCACTCGCGGCAATACGACGACGTCTACTTCTCGAAGAACGAGGGCGTGCACGAAACGGTATACGTCTTCCTCGAACGCAACCACCTGGCCCGGCGCTTCGCCGAGCTTGCGCCACACGCCTGCCTGGTGATCGGCGAGACCGGTTTTGGTACCGGCATGAACTTCTTCTGTGCCTGGCAACTGTTCGCAGAAAAAGCCCACCCCGAGGCGCGGCTGCACTTCGTCAGTGTCGAGAAGTACCCGCTGAGCCGCGCCGACCTGGCCCGCGCTGCAGCGCTGTGGCCGGAGCTTGCGCCCTACAGCGAACCCTTGCTGGCGCAGTACGTGGCAGTGCACCCGGGCTTCCAGCAATTCAGCTTCGAACAGGGCCGGATCACCCTCACCCTGCTGGTCGGTGACGTGCTGGAACAGTTGCCTCAGCTCGACGCGCCCATCGACGCCTGGTTTCTGGACGGTTTCGCCCCGGCGAAGAACCCGGACATGTGGACGCCGGAACTGTTCGCGCAACTAGCGCGGCTGTCACGCCCCGGCACCACGCTGGGGACCTTTACCACCACCGGCTGGGTACGCCGTGGCCTGGCGGCCGCCGGTTTTGCGATCAAGAAAGTGCCGGGGCTGGGCAAGAAGTGGGAAGTGATGGGGGGAGAATTCGTCGGCTGGCCTGAAGACCTGCCGACACCGCCGCAACCCACCCCCTGGTATGCACGCCCCGCCCCCGTGAACGGCCCCCGTCGCGCACTGGTCATCGGCGCCGGGCTGGCCGGTTGCGCCAGCGCCGCCAGCCTGGCCGCACGCGGTTGGCAGGTCGAGGTGCTGGAGCGCCACGACGCCCCGGCCCGAGAGGCTTCCGGCAACCCCCAGGGCGTGCTGTACCTCAAGCTCTCGGCGCATGGCACTGCCTTGTCGCAGATGATTCTCGCCGGGTTCGGCTACACCCGCCGTTGGCTAGAACGCCTGCAGCGTGGCCGTGACTGGGACGACTGCGGCGTGCTGCAACTGGCCTTCGACACCAAGGAAGCCGAGCGCCAGGCCAAGCTGGCCAGCGCCTTTGACAGCAGCCTGCTGCAGTGCCTGGATCGCGAGCAGGCCGAAGCGGTCGCCGGGGTCGCCCTGGCCAGCGGTGGGCTGTTCTACCCCGAGGGTGGCTGGGTACACCCGCCCGCACTGTGCCACGCGCAACTGCAACACCCACGCATTCGCCTGCTCAACCATCATCACGTGATCGCGCTGCGCCGCATCGACGGTCTGTGGCAGGCCTGGGACGGCGAACAATTACTGGCCAGTGCGCCGCTGGTGGTACTGGCCGGCGCCGCTGAGATATGCAACTTCGAGGCATGCGCCGAGCTGCCGCTCAAGCGTATCCGCGGACAGATCACCCGCCTGCCACTGACCGAGCGCAGCCAGGCGCTAGGCACCGTGGTCTGCGCCGACGGCTACGTCGCCCCGGCGCGCGACGGCGAGCATACCCTCGGCGCCAGTTTCGACTTCCATAGCCTCGACCTCGCCCCCACTGCCGGCGAGCACGCAAGCAATCTTGGGCTGCTGGAGGCGATTTCTGCCGACCTGGCGCAGCGCCTCGATACGAGCGCACTGGATCCGGCGCAACTGCAGGGGCGTGCAGCGTTCCGTTGCACCAGCCCGGATTACCTGCCGATCGTCGGGCCGCTGGCCGACCCTGCTGCGTTCAGCACGACCTATTCAATGCTGGCCAAGGATGCCCGACAGGTCCCGGCCATCGACTGCCCCTGGCTGGAAGGCCTGTACGTCAACAGCGGCCATGGCTCACGCGGCCTGATCACTGCGCCTCTGAGCGGCGAGCTGATCGCTGCCTGGGCCAGTGGCGAACCACTGCCGGTGCCTCGGGCTGTGGCCGAGGCCTGTCATCCAAACCGGTTCACGCTGCGCAAGCTGATTCGCGGCAAATGAAACGGCACCCACCCGTCCCATATAACAGATTGATCTAAAACTCCCGCAAATCCCCTGGGTCAGTTCCTTAAGGTGCCCCATGTGGGGGCACTCTTTCCCCAACGGCAAAACCGGTAAGGACTTATGTGCGGATTAGCAGGAGAGTTACGTTTCACCCCCATCGACCAAGCCCCCCGCCCGGCGGATCTCGCCGCGGTGGAGCGCATCACCCACCATCTGGCGCCACGCGGCCCTGATGCCTGGGGCTTCCATAGCCAGGGGCCGATCGCCCTCGGCCATCGGCGCCTGAAGATCATGGACCTGTCCGACGGCTCGGCGCAGCCGATGGTCGATAACACCCTCGGCCTGTCCCTGGCCTTCAACGGCGCCATCTACAACTTCCCGGAGCTGCGCCAGGAACTGCAGGACCTGGGTTACAGGTTCTGGTCCGACGGCGACACCGAAGTGCTGCTCAAGGGCTACCACGCCTGGGGCGCCGCGCTGCTGCCCAAGCTCAACGGCATGTTTGCCCTGGCCATCTGGGAACGCGACAACCAGCGCCTGTTCCTGGCCCGCGACCGCCTCGGCGTCAAGCCGCTGTACCTGTCGCGCAACGGCGAGCGCCTGCGCTTCGCCTCGACCCTGCCGGCGCTGCTCAAGGGCGGCGACATCGACCCGATGATCGATCCGGTGGCGCTCAACCACTACCTCAACTTCCACGCCGTGGTGCCCGCCCCGCGCACGATGCTGGCCAACGTGCAGAAGCTCGAGCCCGGCACCTGGATGCGCATCGACCGCCACGGTGAAGTCGAGCGCCAGACCTGGTGGCAGCTGCATTACGGCCCGCACCCGGACGAGCAGGACCTCGATCTCGAAGGCTGGACCACCCGCGTGCTCGATGCCACCCGCGATGCCGTGGCGATCCGCCAGCGCGCGGCTGTGGATGTCGGCGTGCTGCTGTCAGGCGGTGTCGACTCCAGTCTGCTGGTCGGCCTGCTGCGCGAGGTCGGTGTGGACGACCTGTCGACGTTCTCCATCGGTTTTGAGGATGCCGGCGGCGAACGTGGCGACGAGTTCCAGTACTCGGACCTGATCGCC
The DNA here is from genome assembly GCF_014268985.1 of Pseudomonas sp. RW10S2. Taxonomy (NCBI): domain Bacteria; kingdom Pseudomonadati; phylum Pseudomonadota; class Gammaproteobacteria; order Pseudomonadales; family Pseudomonadaceae; genus Pseudomonas; species Pseudomonas sp. RW10S2. Next base: position 5,826 of record NZ_JABWRO010000173.1, read on the forward strand.
AAGCACTACGGCACCCGCCACCACCAGCTGCGCATCGCCGAACACGAGATCATCGAGCAATTGCCGGCCGCCTTCCGCGCCATGAGCGAGCCGATGGTCAGCCACGACTGCATCGCCTTCTATCTGCTCTCGCGTGAAGTCGCCAAGCACTGCAAGGGCGTGCAGAGCGGCCAGGGCGCCGACGAATTGTTCGCCGGTTACCACTGGTATCCGCAGGTCGATGGCGCCGAGGATGCCTTCGGCGCCTATCGCAAGGCGTTCTTCGACCGTAGCCACGACGAATACCGCGACACCGTGCAGGCCCCCTGGTTGCTGGACAACGATGCCGCTGGCGATTTCGTCCGCGAGCACTTCGCTCGCCCCGGTGCAACCCATGCGGTGGACAAGGCCCTGCGCCTGGACAGCACGGTGATGCTGGTCGACGACCCGGTCAAGCGTGTCGACAACATGACCATGGCCTGGGGGCTGGAGGCACGTACGCCGTTCCTCGACTATCGCCTGGTCGAACTTTCTGCGCGTATCCCGGCGCGCTTCAAGCTGCCCGACGGTGGCAAGCAGGTGCTCAAGCAGGCGGCGCGACGGGTCATTCCCCATGAAGTCATCGACCGCAAGAAGGGCTACTTCCCCGTACCCGGCCTCAAGCACCTGGAGGGCGCGACCCTTGGCTGGGTACGCGAACTGCTGACCGACCCGAGCCAGGACCGCGGCCTGTTCAACCCGGCGATGCTCGACCGCCTGCTGAGCAACCCGCATGGCCAACTGACCCCGCTGCGCGGTTCCAAGCTGTGGCAATTGGCGGCCCTGAACCTGTGGCTCAGCGAACAAGGAATCTGACCGATGAAAGCCCATAGTGCCTATGGCCAGCGCCTGCTGCGCGGCCAGGCGCCCTCCTACGAACGCCTGCAGGCCCGCCTGGCGGGCGACGGCAGCGACCCGCACGACCAACCGCGTGCGGTGCACTGCGGCTGGGGGCGGTTGCTGATCGGCCACACCTACCCTGACCCTGCACAACTTGCCGAGGCCATGCTCGACGAACAGCCCGGCGAACGTGACATCGCCCTGTACGTGGCGGCCCCCCAGCAGTTGCTGGCCCAGGCGCCGCAACAGCTGTTTCTCGACCCCTCCGACACCCTGCGCCTGTGGTTCACCGACTACCGCCCGGCGCAGCGCGTATTCCGCGGGTTTCGCATCCGCCGCGCGCAGGCCGAAGGCGACTGGCAAGCAATCAACACGCTGTACCAGGCGCGCGGCATGATGCCGGTCAATCCCGAGCTGCTCACCCCGCGCCACCTGGGTGGCCCGGTGTACTGGATGGCCGAGGACGAAGACACCGGCGCGGTGATCGGCAGCGTCATGGGGCTGAACCACAGCAAGGCTTTCGACGACCCCGAGCACGGCAGCAGCCTGTGGTGCCTGGCCGTCTCCCCGCAGTGCAGCCGTCCGGGTGTCGGCGAAGTGCTGGTGCGCCATCTGGTGGAGCACTTCATGAGCCGCGGCCTGGCTTACCTCGACCTGTCGGTGATGCACGACAACCGCCAGGCCAAGCGGCTTTACCAGAAGCTGGGCTTTCGCAACCTGCCCACCTTCGCCGTCAAGCGCAGGAATGGCATCAACCAGGAACTGTTCCTCGGCCCTGGCCCTGAAGCCGGGCTCAATCCCTACGCGCGGATCATCGTCAACGAAGCCCTGCGCCGTGGTATCGAAGTCCAGGTGGACGACGCCAGCGCCGGGCTGTTCACCCTGAGCCTGGGCGGGCGCAGGATTCGCTGTCGCGAATCACTGAGTGACTTGACCAGCGCCGTGACCATGACCCTGTGCCAGGACAAGCGCCTGACCCGCAAGGTGCTGCACGATGCCGGGCTGCAAGTGCCTGCCCAGCAGTTGGCGGGCAACGCCGACGACAACCTGGCCTTTCTCGAAGAGCATGGCGCCGTGGTGGTCAAGCCGGTGGATGGCGAGCAGGGCCAGGGTGTCGCGGTCAACCTCACCGAATACGACGAGATCAGCCAGGCTGTGGAGCACGCCCGGCGTTTCGACAGCCGCGTGCTGCTCGAGAGCTTCCACGCCGGTTTCGACCTGCGCATCCTTGTGATCGGCTTCGAGGTGGTGGCCGCCGCCATTCGCCATCCGGCCGAGGTGATCGGCGACGGCAAGCACACCATAAAGGCGCTGATCGAAGCCCAGAGCCGCCGTCGCCAGGCCGCAACCGGGGGTGAAAGCCGCATCCCGATGGATGAGGAAACCGAGCGCACCCTGCGCGCCTGCGGGCTGGGCTTTGAAGACGTATTACCCGCAGGCCAGCGCCTGGCGGTGCGGCGCACGGCAAACCTGCACACGGGCGGCACCCTGGAAGATGTCACCGAACAGTTGCACCCGGTGCTCGCCGATGCGGCGGTGAGGGCTGCGCGGGCGCTGGAGATTCCGGTGGTGGGCCTGGACCTGATGGTGCGCGATGCGCAGCAGCCAGACTACGTGATCATCGAAGCCAACGAACGGGCCGGGCTGGCCAACCATGAACCGCAGCCGACTGCGGAGCGGTTCGTGGATCTGCTGTTCCCGCATAGCCAGGCCCTGGCCTGAATCGCTGCTGGCCTTTTCGCGGGCCAG
>NZ_JABWRO010000174.1:0-8262 GCF_014268985.1 Pseudomonas sp. RW10S2
GGGGGGGGGGGGGGGGCTTTTCAGTCAGGGCGCCGATCAGACCGTGATCAGTGCCTTGACCTTGCTCATCGCGTTCTTCTCGAGCTGACGAATCCGCTCGGCCGACACACTGTACTTCTCTGCCAGCTCGTGCAGCGTGGCCTTTTCCTCGGCCAGCCAGCGCTGATAGAGAATGTCGCGGCTGCGCTCGTCCAGGCCACTGAGCGCCTCATGCAGGTTGCTGTTGGAGTTATCGCTCCAATCGGCATCCTCCAGCTGCATGGCCGGATCGTAGCGGTGATCTTCAAGATAGTGCGCAGGCGACTGGAAGGCGCTGTCGTCGTCGGCATCGGCTGCCGGGTCGAAGGCCATGTCCTGACCGCTCAGGCGGCTTTCCATCTCGCGCACTTCCCGAGGCTCGACGCCCAGGCTTTCGGCGACACGGTGCACTTCGTCGTTGTTCAGCCAGGCCAGACGCTTCTTCTGGCTGCGCAGGTTGAAGAACAGCTTGCGCTGCGCCTTGGTGGTGGCGACCTTGACGATGCGCCAGTTGCGCAGGATGAACTCGTGGATCTCAGCCTTGATCCAGTGCACGGCGAAGGATACCAGGCGCACACCCATCTCGGGGTTGAAGCGCTTGACCGCCTTCATCAGGCCGACGTTGCCTTCCTGGATCAGGTCGGCCTGGGCCAGACCGTAGCCGGCGTAGCTACGGGCGATATGTACGACGAAACGCAGGTGGGCCATCACCATTTGCCGAGCGGCCTCAAGATCCTGCTCATAATAGAGACGCTCGGCCAGTTCACGCTCCTGCTCGACCGTCAGCAGCGGAATGCTGTTGACCGTGTGCACGTAGGCTTCCAGGTTTGCACCGGGCACCAGGGCATAGGCAGGTTGCAACGAAGTGGTCATTCAAGTACCTCCGACTCACTGGACTCGTGCCTTGTGGGCACTGCCATCATTGACCCGGAACCACGAAACAAGTTCCTGGATGAAAAAAAGTCAATGCTGGCAAGAAAGCATTATCGCGGTGCAAGCTCGTTCAAGTGGCGAGCGACCGCAATCCAAGCACCGATATACCCCAAGAGTACTGCACCAATCAAGAGTGACAGACCATCGGAGCCTGGCACCCCACCCAGGGCGAAGTCACTGTTGTACAGCCCGGAAAGCCCGACAACCGCGTCGTTCAGCCAGTTCAGGCCAAACGCCAGGATACCCCAGGCCAGCACGCCCGCACCCAGGCCATACAAGGCTCCCATGTAGAGGAAGGGGCGGCGTACGTAGCTGTCGGTGCCGCCGACCAGCTTGATCACTTCGATCTCGACACGGCGGTTCTCGATGTGCAGGCGAATTGTGTTACCAATTACCAAAAGCAGTGCGGAAATCAGCATGACCGCCAGGCCGAAGACAAAACGGTCACCCAACTTGAGAATCGCCGCCAGGCGCTCGACCCAAACCAGATCCAACTGCGCCACTTCGACCCGCGGCAACTCAGACAGGCGCTGGCGCAAGGCTTCGAGCGCCGGCTTGTCGACTTCGGTCGGCGTCACCACCACCACACCGGGCAGCGGGTTGTCCGGCAACTCGCGCAAGGCCTCGCCCAGGCCGGATTGCTGCTGGAACTCCTGCAGCGCCTGCTCGCGGCTGACATAGGTCGCCTCGGCCACGCCGGGCATGCCCTTGATCTCATCGCGCAGCGCTTCACCCTCCTTGCTGCCCGCGTCAAGCTTGAGGTAGAGCGAAATCTGCGCCGCGCGCTGCCAGGAGCCGCCGAGCTTCTCGACATTCTTCAGCAGCAACGACAGGCCCATGGGCATGCTCAGCGCCACAGCCATCACCAGGCAGGTGAAGAAGCTGCCGATCGGCTGCTTGCCCAGGCGGCGAAGGCTGTCGGCAAGGCTGGCGCGATGGCTTTCCAGCCAGGCGTTCAACAGAGTGCGGAAATCCGGGCCATCGTCGTCGTGGCCGCCGCGCTGTTTTTCCGGTTTCGAGTCGGCGGCCTTGGGCGCAACACGCTCGGAGACCTTTGGCGTACGCGTAGTGCTCATTGTCCGGCCTCCCCATCGCCGATCAGTCGTCCGCGCTGAAGCGTCAGCATGCGGTGACGCATGCGCGCGATCAGCGCCAGGTCGTGGCTGGCGATCAGCACCGTGGTGCCCAGGCGGTTGATGTCTTCGAACACGCCCATGATCTCTGCGGCCAGCCGCGGGTCGAGGTTACCGGTGGGTTCGTCCGCCAGCAGCAGCGCCGGCTGGTGAACGATGGCGCGGGCGATGCCCACACGTTGCTGCTGCCCGGTCGACAGATCAGCAGGGAACAGCTCGCCCTTGTCCGACAGCGACACGCGCTCCAGCGCCGAATCCACGCGCTTGGCGATCTCCACCTTGGACAGGCCGAGGATCTGCAGCGGCAACGCGATGTTGTTGAACACGGTGCGGTCGAACAGCAACTGGTGGTTCTGGAACACCACGCCAATCTGGCGGCGCAGGAACGGGATCTGCGCATTGCTGATCTGGCCCAGGTCCTGGCCGGCCAGCAGCAGCTTGCCGCTGGTCGGACGCTCCATCGCCAGCAGCAGGCGCAGCAAGGTGCTCTTGCCCGCGCCGGAGTGGCCGGTGACGAACAGGAATTCGCCCCGGCGTGCCCGGAAGCTCAGCTCATGCAGGCCGACATGGCCATTGGGGTAGCGCTTGGCGACCTGCTCGAATCGGATCATGGGTGCTCACGCTCGGCAAACAGGGCTTTGACGAAGGGTTCGGCCTCGAAGGTGCGCAGATCGTCGATACCCTCACCGACCCCGATGAAGCGGATCGGCAGGCTGAACTGCTTGGCCAGGGCGAAGATCACACCGCCCTTGGCGGTGCCGTCCAGCTTGGTCAGGGCCAGGCCGGTCAGCTCGACGCTCTGGTTGAAGTACTTGGCCTGGCTGATGGCGTTTTGTCCGGTCCCTGCGTCCAGCACCAGCAGGACCTCATGCGGCGCGTCGGCATCCAGCTTGCCGATGACCCGACGGACCTTTTTCAGCTCCTCCATCAGGTTATCCTTGGTGTGCAGGCGCCCGGCGGTGTCGGCGATCAGCACGTCGGCGCCACGGGCCTTGGCGGCCTGTACGGCATCGAAGATCACCGAGGCCGAGTCGGCGCCGGTGTGCTGGGCGATCACCGGGATCTGGTTGCGCTCGCCCCAGACCTGCAACTGCTCCACCGCAGCCGCACGGAAGGTGTCACCGGCAGCGAGCATGACCTTCTTGCCTTCGAGCTGCAGCTTCTTGGCCAGCTTGCCGATGGTGGTGGTCTTGCCCGCGCCGTTCACGCCGACGACAAGGATCACATAGGGCTTGCTCTGGGCTTCGATCTTCAGAGGCTGCTCGACCGGGCGCAGCAGCGCGGCCAGCTCTTCCTGCAGCGACTTGTACAGCGCATCGGCGTCTGCCAACTGCTTGCGGGCGACTTTCTGCGTGAGGTTCTGGACGATCAGCGAAGTGGCCTCGACGCCCACGTCGGCAGTGAGCAGGCGAGTTTCGATCTCGTCGAGCAGGTCGTCGTCGATGACTTTCTTGCCCAGGAACAGGCTGGCCATGCCTTCGCCAATGCTGGCGCTGGTCTTGGACAGGCCCTGCTTGAGGCGGGCGAAGAAGCCGGGCTTGGACTGCTCGGTGGCGGCAACGGCGGGTTCTGGCTCGGCCAGGGCAGGCTCGGGCGCCACCGGTGCAGGCGCAGGCGTGACAACTACTGGCTCAGGCTCGATGACAACCGCCGCCACAGGTTCAGGGATCGCGACAGGGCGCTCGGGAATGGCTGGCGGTTCGCTCGGTTCCAGGTCAGGGACCAGCGCCACGGGTTCCTCGGCGACAGGCAATACCAGATTGCTGACTGGTGGAGGGGTTTCGACCTCGACAGGCTGCGCAGGCGTTGCCTGGGGAGCCTCTGCCGGTGCTGGCACTTCATCTGGCACAACCGGCGCATCGGCGACAACCGGCTCGAGCGCAGCGACAACGGCCTGCTCGACGGGCGTGGATGGCGCTACCGGCTCGTTAACGGGCTGCTCGGGGGCTTGCGGCTGTTCGGCGACAGGTTGCTGCGGCTTCTTGCGAAACCAGCCGAACAGGCCTTTCTTTTCACCGGCCTCGGCCGGCGCTTTCTTGTCGTCGTTGGAACCAAACATGGAAGACGGCTATCTCAGGGTGGCGATGCACCATTATTGGGCATCGGGAATTCTCTATACGCAGAACAGACTCTCTTGAAGCCGGCTGGTTCATGCGCAACGTTTTGTCGTAGTGTCCTGTGGGCCAGAACGGCGACAGGCATGGTCGCCAGGCAACCGGATCAGTATCCTAGCACCTCCTGGCCCGCCTACGCTAAACCCCGCGGGCCGTCGTACAGGTTAACCATCGTATGAATGCTCTAGCCCGCCGCGCCGCTGGCCTGTTGCTCGGCACGCTCTGCCTGCCGCTTGCGGCCCTGGCCGCCGATACGCAACCGACCCACGAATTCATCCTCGACAACGGCCTGAAGGTCGTGGTGCGCGAAGACCATCGCGCGCCAGTGGTGGTATCGCAGATCTGGTACAAGGTCGGCTCCAGCTACGAGACACCCGGCCAGACCGGCCTCTCCCACGCCCTCGAGCACATGATGTTCAAGGGCAGCGCCAAGGTCGGTCCGGGCGAGGCCTCACGTATCCTGCGCGATCTCGGTGCCGAAGAGAACGCCTTCACCAGCGATGACTACACCGCTTATTACCAGGTGCTGGCCCGAGACCGCCTGCCGGTGGCCCTGGAGCTCGAGGCCGACCGTCTGGCCAGTCTGCGCCTGCCGGCCGACGAGTTCAGCCGCGAAATCGAGGTCATCAAGGAAGAGCGCCGCCTGCGCACCGACGACCAGCCCAACGCCAAGGCCTTCGAGCTGTTCCGCGCCATGGCCTACCCCGCCAGCGGCTACCACACCCCGACCATCGGCTGGATGGCCGACCTCGAGCGGATGAAGGTCGAGGAACTGCGCCACTGGTACGAATCCTGGTATGCACCGAACAACGCCACGCTGGTGGTGGTGGGCGATGTCACCGTCGATGAGGTCAAGGGCCTGGCGAACAAATACTTTGCCGCCATCCCCAAACGCGCCATTCCTCCCGCCAAACTGCCACTGGAACTGGCCGAGCCCGGCCAGCGCCAGCTCACCCTGCACGTGCGCACCCAACTGCCGAGCCTGATCTACGGCTTCAACGTCCCGGGCCTGGCCACCGCCAAGGACCCACGCAGCGCCCAGGCCCTGCGCCTGATCTCGGCGCTGCTCGACGGCGGCTACAGTGCGCGCATGCCGGCACGCCTCGAGCGCGGCCAGGAGCTGGTGGCCGGTGCCTCGAGCAGCTACAACGCCTTCACCCGGGGTGACAGCCTGTTCCTGATCTCGGCGACCCCGAACGTACAGAAGCAGAAAACCCTCGCCGACGTCGAGAAAGGCGTCTGGCAGTTGCTGGACGAGCTCAAGAACACGCCACCCACCGCCGAGGAGCTGGAGCGCGTGCGCGCCCAGGTCATCGCCGGCCTGGTCTACGACCGCGACTCGATCAGCAGCCAGGCCACCACCATCGGTCAGCTGGAAACCGTGGGCCTTTCGTGGAAGCTGATCGACAGCGAGCTGGACGACCTCAAGCGCGTCACGCCGCAGGACATCCAGGACGCCGCACGCACCTATTTCACCCGCGAACGCCTGAGCGTTGCCCACGTTCTGCCCGAGGAGTCCGCTCATGAGTGATCGCCGCGCCCCCCGCTATACCCTGTTCGGCCTCGGCATCCTGGCTGCGATCGTGGCGCTGGCCCTGCTGCTGGCCCGCCCGGCGCAACCGGACAATGCCGCCGGTCAGCCCGACAGCAACGCCGCACGCCCGGCCAATACCCTGCAGTCGATGGCCGAGCTCGACGGCAAATCCCCCAGCCGGCGCCAACTGAACATCCAGAACTGGACCACAGCCGAAGGCACGCGGGTCCTGTTCGTCGAAGCCCGAGAGCTGCCGATGTTCGACCTGCGCGTGACCTTCGCCGCCGGCAGCAGCCAGGACGGCAGCGTCTACGGTCTGGCCGCCCTGACCAACGCCATGCTCAACGAGGGTGTGGCCGGCAAGGACGTCACCGCGATCGCCCAAGGCTTCGAGGGGCTCGGTGCCGACTTTGGCAACGGCTCGTATCGCGACATGGCCGTGGCCACGCTGCGCAGCCTGAGCGCCCCGGACAAACGCGACCCGGCGCTGAAGCTGTTCGCCGACGTGGTCGGCAAGCCAACCTTCCCTGAAGACGCCCTCAAGCGCATCAAGAACCAGTTGCTGGCCGGTTTCGAGTACGAGAAGCAGAACCCCGGCAAGCTGGCCGGCAAGGCGCTGTTCGCCAACCTCTACGGCAGCCATCCCTACGCTCACCCCAGCGACGGCACCGCCGAAAGCATCCCGGGTATCACCCAGGTACAACTGCGCGACTTTCACGCGAAGGCCTACGCTGCCGGCAATGCCGTGATCGCCCTGGTCGGCGACCTCAGCCGCAGTGAAGCCGAAACCATCGCCGCGCAGCTCTCCGCCACCCTGCCCAAGGGCCCGGCACTGGCCAGCCCTGGCGAACCGTCGCAGCCCAAGCCGGGCGCGACTCATATCGATTTCCCGTCCAAGCAGACCCACCTGATGCTCGCCGAACTGGGCATCACTCGCCAGGACCCTGACTGGCCGGCGCTGTCGCTGGGCAACCAGATCCTGGGTGGCGGCTCTTTCGGCACCCGCCTGATGAGCGAGGTGCGGGAAAAACGCGGCCTCACCTACGGTGTGTACTCGGTATTCAGCCCGATGCAGGTGCGCGGTCCGTTCATGATCAACCTGCAGACCCGCGCCGAACTCAGCGAAGGTACGCTCAAGCTGGTCCAGGACATCCTCGCCGACTACCTGAAGAACGGCCCGACCCAGCAAGAGCTCGACGATGCCAAACGTGAGCTGGCCGGGAGCTTCCCGCTCTCGAATGCCAGCAACGCGAGCATCGTTGGCCAACTGGGCGCCATCGGCTTCTACAACCTGCCGCTGACCTGGCTCGAAGACTTCATGCAACAATCCCAGGCGCTGACCGTCGAGCAGGTCAAGACGGCGATGAACAAGCACCTGGCGGTGGACAAGCTGGTGATCGTCACCGCAGGCCCGAGCGTGCCGCAAAAGCCGCTGCCACCGCCCACAGACAAACCGTCCGAGCAGCCGCTCGGCGTACCGGAGCACTGATGGCAAGACCGTCCAACCCCGCCCAGCCCCAAAGCAAGGGGGCTGGCCACCTGCGCATCATCGCCGGCGAATGGCGCAGCCGTCGCCTGGCGGTGCCCGATGGGGAAGGCCTGCGCCCGACACCCGATCGCGTGCGTGAAACCCTGTTCAACTGGCTTGCCCCCTACATCGAAGGCGCCCGCGTGCTGGACGCCTTCACCGGCAGCGGAGCCCTGGTGCTCGAAGCCCTTTCGCGCGGTGCCGAAGATGCCGTGGCACTGGACAGCAACCCTGCAGCCATCGCCAACCTCAAGCACAACCTCGAGCTGCTGCGCTGCCCCCGTGGGCAGATCCTGCAGATTGACGCCCTGCGTTATCTCGGCGGCCCGGCCAAGCAGCAGTTCGATGTGGTATTCCTCGACCCGCCCTTCCACAAGGACCTGCTGGCCAACGTCTGCAACCTGCTGGAGGAGCATCAGTGGCTGCACGAACAGGCCTGGGTCTATACCGAGAGCGAAACAGCGCCGTCCAACCTGCCGATGCCCGGCAACTGGCGCCTGCACCGGGAAAAGAAGACCGGACAGGTGCATTACGCACTGTGGCAGCGGGGGTAACACCGGTTAATTAATTACCGCCTCCCCACCTCACCGATCATCGAGGCTGCTCCTGCCAACTCAATCAGGAGCAGCCCATGCCTCTAGCCCTTCCGAGCACCGCCGCTCGCGCCTCACACCTGCAGCACGCCACCCTGGCCAATGGCCTGCGCATCTACCTTCAAGAAGATCACCGCGCACCTCTGGTCAGCGTACAACTGTCCTTACACGTCGGTGCCAGCCATGAGCCAGCCGGCAATTCGGGGCTTTCCCATGCCTTGGAACACTTGGTATTCGATGGCAGCAGCAAACTGGCCCAGGGCGAGTACATTTCCTTCATGAACCGACTGGGCGCTTCGCCAAATGCCTTCACCGACAGCGACAACACCTATTTTCCGTTGACCCTGCCGGCCAGCCGCCTTGAAATCGCCCTGGAGGCCCTGGCCGACATCACGTTCCGCCCCCCCCC
>NZ_JABWRO010000175.1:0-7840 GCF_014268985.1 Pseudomonas sp. RW10S2
TTTTTTTGTGGAGTCTGGAAAGTGGCCTACGATTTTGATCTGTTCGTGATTGGTGCCGGTTCCGGCGGTGTGCGTGCGGCGCGCTTCGCAGCGGGTTTCGGCGCGAAGGTGGCGGTAGCCGAGAGTCGCTACCTGGGGGGCACCTGTGTCAACGTCGGCTGTGTGCCGAAGAAGTTGCTGGTGTACGGTGCACATGTCAGCGATGAGCTGGAGCAGGCGGCCGGTTACGGCTGGACTCTCGAAGAAGGTCATTTCGACTGGGGCACCCTGATCGCCAACAAGAACCGTGAGATCGAGCGTCTCAACGGCATCTACCGCAACCTGCTGGTCAACAGCGGCGTTACCTTGCTGCAAGGCCATGCACGCATGACCGGTGCCCATGAGGTGGAGGTCGAAGGTCAGCGCTACAGCGCGGCGAACATCCTCATCGCCACAGGCGGCTGGCCACAGGTGCCTGACATCCCGGGCAAGGAATTGGCGATCACCTCGAACGAGGCGTTCTACCTCAAGCAGCTGCCACGTCGGGTGCTGGTGGTGGGTGGAGGCTACATCGCCGTCGAGTTCGCCGGCATCTTCCAGGGCCTGGGCGCCGACACCACCTTGCTTTACCGCGGTGACCTGTTTCTGCGCGGCTTCGATGGGTCAGTGCGCAAGCACCTGAAGGAAGAGCTGGAAAAACGCGGCCTGGACCTGCAGTTCAATGCTGATATCCAGCGCATCGACCAACAGGCCGATGGCAGTCTGAAGGCTACCCTGAAGGATGGTCGGGAGCTTGTGGCCGACTGTGTGTTCTACGCCACCGGTCGCCGTCCGATGCTGGACAATCTGGGGCTGGAAAATACCGCTGTGGAGCTCGATGAGCGCGGTTATATCCGGGTCGACGACCTGTACCGTACCACCGAACCTTCGGTGTTCGCCCTGGGGGATGTGATCGGTCGGGTGCAGCTTACTCCGGTCGCCCTTGCCGAAGGCATGGCGGTGGCCCGTCATCTGTTCAAGCCTGACCAGTATCGTGCGGTGGACTACCAGAACATTCCAACGGCGGTGTTCAGCCAGCCACCGATCGGGACCGTGGGCCTGACCGAGGAGCAAGCGCTGGCAGCCGGACACAAGGTGCAGGTTTTCGAGAGCCGCTTCCGCGCCATGAAGCTGACGCTGACCGACCTGCAGGAAAAGACCCTGATGAAGCTGGTGGTCGACGCCGAGACCGACAAGGTCCTGGGTTGCCATATGGTCGGGCCGGATGCAGGCGAGATCATCCAGGGGCTGGGCATTGCGCTCAAGGCTGGCGCCACCAAGCAGCAATTCGACGAAACCATTGGTGTACACCCCACAGCGGCCGAAGAGTTCGTCACGATGCGCACCGCAACGCGCTGACACTCAGGCAGCACCGGCATCTGCTGGGTTTGGCATTGCCTAGCCCAGCGATGTTTCATTCAAAATTAGGAATCAAATCCTACGCTTGTGATACCTGAATCCGGTAGTTGATCCTTTATTTCCGACAGTGTCGCAGTACCCCCCCGTGACAATACTGTGGCCGTGCCGTTCTATGGCACCGGTCAGGCATGTGCCTGACCGCTGGTTTGAAGGAAGAAGAATATGAGCAAAACTTCTAAGGTTGTGTTCGGGCTCTGTGGCTCGTTGCTGATGGCGGGTGTCGCCCACGCCGACCACGGTGAAATCACGTTCCAGGGACGTGTACTGGCGCCGACCTGCGTCGTCAATGGTGGCGATGGCAATCTGCCCGTCACTCTGCCGGATGTCAATGCTTCGAGATTGGTTCGCCCTGGTGACGTAGCGGGTGAAACTCCGTTCCAGCTGCACCTGAGCAACTGCACCCATGTAGGCAGCGTTTCGACCTTCTTCGAGCCAGGTCCAAGCATCGGTGATGCCGGGCGCCTGATCGTCGATGAGGGTGGCAGCCGCAATGTCGAGCTGGAACTGCTCAACAGTGCCAAGAGGCCCATCAACCTGGCGGCAGCCAAGGGTTCCCAGAACTCCCAGACCGTAACCATCGTCGACGGTAACGCCACGCTGCGCTACTACGCTCAGTACTACTCGACTGGGAACACCACCCCAGGCCTCGTAAGCTCCAAAGTCCGCTACTCGCTGGACTACCTCTAAGCCGTTATGAAAAGCCGCCCTGTACGGGGCGGTTCCTTTTCCTTTCGAGTAAATCGTCATGAAGCTTTCACTGAGCACCTTGGGGTGCGCAGCGCTGCTGGCTGCGTGTTTCGTGTGCGCGCCGGCAAGTGCCAGCGTGGTGATTGCCACCACGCGAGTTATCTATCCCGCCGAGAGTCCCGAAGTCACTGTCAGGTTGAGCAACGAGGGGCGTCATCCGTCGTTGGTACAGGTCTGGGTCGACGAGGGAGGCCCAGAGGACCCAGAGGGCGAGCTGCAAGGGCCGTTCAGCCTGACACCACCACTGTTTCGACTCGATCCGGGCAAGCGTCAGAGCCTGAGGTTGTTCCACGACGGACGCCGCATGCCTGAGGATCGGGAGAGCCTCTACTGGTTGAATGTGCTGGACGTTCCCCCAAAGGGTGGTGGCGGTAACAGCCTGCAGATCTCCCTGCGCACCCGAATCAAACTGTTCTATCGGCCACAAGGGTTGTCAGGCAAGGCTGAACAAGCCCATGCACAGGTGACCTGGCGACTGGTCAAGGACGCGCAAGGCTGGGCTTTGCAGGCTGACAATCCTACCCAGTACCACGTCAACCTGGCCGTGCTCGAAGTTGCCCGCCCGGACTCGACCTTGGCGGCGGAGGTTGGGCACATTCCACCTCGTGACAGCGCGCGTTTCGCTTTGCAAGCGGCACCATCGGGGTTGGGGCCGGTTTCCGAAGTGCGCTATCAATATCTGGACGACTATGGCGCCTTGCAGAAGGCCACTTCCGTCGTGCAACCCTTCAATGGTCCGTTAGTCCCATGATCGCTGTTCGATGGTGGTGGGTTGCATTGGGGATGGCCGGTGCACACGCCGAACTCGTCAGTGCCGTGGAGTTCGACCCAGGGTTGCTGCGTCAAGGAAGCACGGTCGATCTGGGGCGTTATCAAGTCATCGACGCTGTCCCTGAAGGCAACTATACCCTGGACGTCGTTCTCAACCAGCAATGGGTAGGACGCCGTGCGGTTTCCTTGCGCACCTTTGGCACGTCCGGCCAGGCTGTACCCTGTTACGACTCGTCGTTACTCGAAGGGTTGGGGTTGAACATGGAGGGGCTGGCGAAGGACGTGCGTGAGCGACTGGCCGAGCCCGGCAGTTGCCTGAGCTTGGCGCAGTTGCAGATGACTGCCAGCGAAAACCTGGATTTCGGCGCTTTGCAACTGCACCTGGAGATTGCCCAGTCTGCCTTGCGTCGCCAGCCTCAGGATCATTTGCCGCCGCAAACCTGGGATTCGGGTGTCACCGCGGGTTTTGTCGATTACCGACTGAATGCCTATGAATACCAAGACCTCCGGCGAGGCGGCCAGCGTCGGCAAGGGTTTCTGGGCGTGCGCGCCGGTTTGAACACCGGGCAATGGTATTGGCGCCACGAAGGCAGCGCGCAGATAAGTGATGAGCGGGCGGTTCGCTATCAGGCCGGCGCGACGTCGGTGCGGCGGGACCTGCCTTCATGGGCGGCCCAGCTTACCCTGGGTGATGGGCATGCAACTGGCGATGTCTTCGACAGCAGCGCTTTTCGCGGGGTACAGCTGTCCACCGATGAGCGCATGTTGCCCAGGTCCCAGCGCGGTTTCGCACCGGTGGTCAGAGGTGTCGCCAACAGCACTGCGTTGTTGAGCATTCGCCAGCGAGGGGCGCTGCTGCATGAGTCGACGGTGCCGCCGGGGCCGTTCGAGATCGACGACCTGTATGCCAGCGGGCTCAATGACGATCTGGAGGTCACCCTGGAGGAGGCCGACGGCAGCGTACGTCGCTTTACCTTGCCCTATCAAGCCGCACCACTGGCCTTACGAGAAGGGGCGAGTCGCTTTGACCTCAGTGCAGGGGTGTGGCGCGACGACCTTGGTCGTCCTGGCCCAGGCCATGTGCAAGGCAGCTGGCAACAAGGGTTGGACAACACCTTCAGCGTGCATGGAGGCGCCTGGCTGGCAGAGGACTATCTGGCCAGCGCCATGGGTGGCGCGATCAACAGCCGCTTCGGCGCCTTTGGAGTGACCGGATATCATGCCCAGGCATCGCTTGGCCAGGGCCGCTCCGCGCAGGGGCAGGCGCTGCGCTTCAGTTGGCGCCAGCGGGTGGAAACGACGGGCACCGACCTGAGTGCCAGCCTTACCCATCGTAACGACGCTGACTACTACAGCTTTGACGAGTTCGCCCGCATCAGTCAGCAAACTCAGCGCATCAATCCGCGTTCGCCTCAGCGCTGGCGGGCGGCGATGGCACTTCAGCAGCGGCTGCCCGGGACCGGTCGTCTTAGCCTTAGGGCCAGCGCTGGCGAGCAGTGGGGATCTGCGGTGGGCAACCGTGAGTACAACGTGGGGTACTACAACAATCTGCGCTCGCTTTCCTACGGCGTAACACTTGGGCGCGAGTATCGTGGCAACGGACAGGCAGTGAGCACTTTGACACTGACGGCCAGCCTGCCGTTGGGGGGACAGCGTCGCGGTTCGCTGAGCACCAGCATGAACCGCGACTCCGAAGGCAGGGCAACGACGAATGTGCGCTGGAGCGCAACGGCCGGCGAGGATGGGCAGTGGGGTTATGGCCTGTCCAGTGTGTACCAGGAGGGAGTGCAAGGTGGCGCAGGGTTTGACGCGAACCTGGTGCATCGCAGCTCGAGTGGGGAGCTGAGCGGGGCTGTGGCCCAACGCCAGGAGTCCCGTCAGTTTGCAATCGGCGCGCGCGGCTCGGTGGTCGGTCATCCGGGGGGCGTGCTGTTGGCGCAACCGTTGGGCGAGAGTTTCGCCATCGTTCATGCCCCCTTCGCCGAAGCGGCGCGTATTCAGCAGCACCCGAGTGTACGGTTGAATGCCAAGGGCTTTGCGGTGGTCCCCTCGTTGAGCCCCTACAGCGTGAATACCGTCGACATCGACCCCAAGGGCATGTCGCAGGATGTGGAGCTGCAGATCAGCGGTCAGTCGGTGGTGCCCCGGGCCGGTGCGGCGACGCTGTTGCACTATCCGACGCGCAGCGGAAAGCTGCTGTTAATCGAGGCTCGAGACGGTCAAGGGCAGACGCTGCCCTTCGGTGCCCAGATATTCGATGTTCAGGGAGAGGAAGTGGGCATGGTCGGGCAGGGCAGCCGCCTGCATCTTCGCTCAGCCGCTGGCCAGGGGCGGGTGAAGGTCTCCTGGGGCACGCGTGCCGATACATCGTGCTGGCTGGATTATGCAGATGGAGCCGCGTCAGCTTGTGTCGCCTCGCAGGACGAAGAAGCATAGGAATGAAAAAATCTATCGGCTGCGCAGCTTATAGCCAAAACCAATCACCAACATGAGGTTTACCAATGAGCCATTGTCGAGGTCATTGGATAGGATTACTCCATCGAAAGTTACCCACCCCAAGTTAACTAACCCTCGAAGGAGCGTTTCTGATGCCAATCATCAACAGCCAGGTCAAACCGTTCAACGCCACTGCCTACCACAAAGGCGAGTTCGTTCAGGTAAGCGAAGCCGACCTGAAAGGCAAATGGTCCGTCGTGTTCTTCTACCCGGCCGACTTCACTTTCGTCTGCCCGACCGAACTGGGTGACCTCGCTGACAACTACGCCGAGTTCCAGAAGCTGGGCGTCGAAATCTACGGCGTGTCCACCGACACCCACTTCACCCACAAAGCCTGGCACGACACTTCGGACACCATCGGCAAGATCCAATACCCGCTGATCGGTGACCCGACCCACGTCATCTCGCGCAACTTCGACGTGCTGATCGAGGAAGCCGGTCTGGCTGATCGCGGCACCTTCGTGATCAACCCGGAAGGTCAGATCAAGATCGTCGAACTGAACGACGGTGGCGTAGGCCGCGATGCCGCCGAGCTGCTGCGCAAGGTCAAGGCTGCCCAGTACGTTGCCGCTCACCCAGGCGAAGTTTGCCCGGCCAAGTGGAAGGAAGGCGAGGCCACTCTGGCGCCATCGCTGGACCTGGTCGGCAAGATCTAAGGTCATGCATCAATCGCGGGCGGTGAGCAGCCGCCAAAGCTGAAGTACTCACTGCCCCGTCAAACGCCCGGGCGACCTCGCCTGGGCGTTTTTGTATCCGAGTTTTAAAAAAGGAATCGCCCCGTATGTTGGACGCCACGCTTAAATCGCAACTGAAAACCTACCTGGAGCGGGTCACCCAGCCGATCGAGATCGTTGCTTCTCTCGACGACGGCGCGAAGTCCCGTGAAATGCACGACCTGCTGGTTGAAATCGCCGGCCTGTCGAGCCTCATTACCCTGCGCGAGGACGGCAGCGATGCCCGTCGCCCCTCGTTCTCGCTCAACCGTCCCGGGGGCGATATCAGCCTGCGTTTCGCCGGCATTCCCATGGGCCATGAATTTACCTCCCTGGTACTGGCGTTGCTGCAGGTCGGTGGCCACCCCTCCAAGGCCAGCGCCGAAGTGATCGAGCAGATCCAGGCCCTGGAAGGCGAGTTCAGCTTCGAGACTTACTTCTCGCTGTCTTGCCAGAACTGTCCCGACGTGGTCCAGGCCCTGAACCTGATGGCGGTGCTCAACCCCAATATTCGTCACGTCGCCATCGATGGTGCGCTGTTCCAGGATGAAGTCGAATCGCGCAAGATCATGGCGGTACCGAGCATCTACCTGAACGGTGAAGTGTTCGGCCAGGGCCGCATGGGCCTGGAGGAGATTCTCGGCAAGATCGACACCAGTGCCGGCAGCCGCCAAGCGGAAAAGATCAATGCCAAGGACGCTTTCGACGTGCTGGTGGTCGGCGGTGGTCCTGCTGGCGCTGCTGCGGCCATCTACGCTGCGCGCAAAGGCATTCGTACCGGTGTTGCCGCTGAGCGTTTTGGCGGCCAGGTGCTTGATACCCTGGCGATCGAGAACTTCATCTCCGTGCAGGAGACCGAAGGGCCGAAGCTGGCCAGTGCGCTTGAAGAGCACGTCAAGCAGTACGACGTCGACATCATGAATCTGCAGCGCGGTGAAGCGTTGATCCCGGCCACCGAGGGCGGCTTGCATGAAGTACGCCTGGCCAGCGGTGCCTCGCTCAAGGCCAAGACCGTGATCCTCGCCACCGGAGCCCGCTGGCGCGAGATGAATGTCCCCGGTGAGCAGGAATACCGCGCCCGTGGTGTGGCCTACTGCCCGCACTGTGATGGCCCACTGTTCAAGGGCAAGCGCGTGGCGGTGATCGGTGGTGGCAACTCTGGCGTGGAAGCGGCCATCGACCTGGCCGGTATCGTCGCTCAGGTGACGCTGATCGAGTTCGACAGCCAGTTGCGTGCCGATGCGGTGCTGCAGCGCAAGCTGCACAGCCTGCCGAACGTCAAGGTGATCACCAGCGCCCTGACCAAGGAAGTGCTGGGTAATGGCGAGAAGGTTACCGGTCTGCGCTACGAGGACCGGACCAGCAACGAGATCCATGAGCTGGCGCTCGAAGGTATCTTCGTGCAGATCGGCCTGCTGCCGAACACTGATTGGCTCAAGGGCACGGTCGAGCTGTCGCCGCGTGGCGAGATCATCGTCGACGCCAAGGGCCAGACCAGCATCGCTGGTGTGTTCGCGGCCGGTGACGTGACCACGGTGCCATACAAGCAGATCGTCATCGCCGTGGGCGAGGGCGCCAAAGCTTCGCTGGCGGCCTTTGATCACCTGATCCGGACTTCGGCGCCGGCGTAAGTCAGCGCGGGCCTCATCGCGGGACAAGTCGGGGCGCCGAACCGC
>NZ_JABWRO010000176.1:0-7833 GCF_014268985.1 Pseudomonas sp. RW10S2
CCCCCCCCCGCCCGCCCGCCCCATTCCCGCCGACCGGCCAATGCCTATAATGGGCCTCTCCTGCAACTGGCAAAGCCTGCCAGTGTCAAAGCCTGACCATGCCCGAAGGAAACCATCCGCAATGGCGTATTACCGCACTCCCCACGATGTGACGGCCCTGCCCGCCTGGCAGGCGCTTCAGCAACACCGCAATGCCATGCAGGGCTTCAGCATGCGCGACGCCTTCGCCGCCGACCCCAAGCGCTTCGAGCAGTTTTCGCTCAGCAGCTGCGGCCTGTTCCTCGACTACTCGAAGAACCTGATCAACGAAAAGACCCGTGAGCTGCTCGTCGAACTGGCTCAGGAAGTCGGTCTGGCTGACGCCATCAAGTCGATGTTCAGCGGCGAGATCATCAACGGCTCCGAAGGCCGTCCGGTGCTGCACACGGCCTTGCGCCGCCCGGTCGGTGACAAGCTGAATGTCGGTGGTGTCAATGTGATGCCCGAAGTGCACAAGGTCCTCAACCAGATCACCGAACTGGTCGGACGCATCCACGACGGCCTGTGGCGCGGTTACAGCGAAAAACCGATCACCGACGTGGTCAACATCGGCATCGGCGGCTCCTTCCTCGGCCCCGAACTGGTCTCCGAGGCCCTGCTGCCTTACGCCCAGCGCGGCGTGCGCTGCCACTACCTGGCCAACATCGACGGCAGCGAGTTCCACGAACTGTCGGCCAACCTGCGCGCCGAAACCACCCTGTTCATCGTCTCGTCGAAGTCGTTCAACACCCTCGAAACCCTGAAGAACGCCATGGCTGCGCGCACCTGGTACCTGGCCCAGGGCGGCTCGGAAGCCGAGCTCTATCGCCACTTCATCGCAGTCTCCAGCAACAAGGCCGCCGCCGTGGCCTTCGGCATTCGTGAAGAAAACATCTTCCCGATGTGGGATTGGGTGGGCGGGCGCTACTCGCTGTGGTCGGCCATTGGCCTGCCGATCGCCCTGGCCATCGGTACTGCCAACTTCAAGGAACTGCTGTCCGGCGCCTACACCATGGACCAGCATTTCCAGACCGCGCCGTTCGAGAAGAACATGCCAGTCCTGCTGGCGCTGCTCGGCGTGTGGTATGGCAACTTCTGGAATGCCAGCAGCCACGCGATCCTGCCGTACGACCACTACCTGCGTAACATCACCAAGCACCTGCAACAGCTGGACATGGAGTCCAACGGCAAGAGTGTACTGACCGACGGCTCCCCGGTGAAAACCGAGACCGGCCCGGTGATCTGGGGCGGCGTTGGTTGCAACGGCCAGCACGCCTATCACCAGTTGCTGCACCAAGGCACCCAGATGATCCCGGCCGACTTCATCGTGCCAGTGGTGAGCTTCAACCCGGTGGCCGACCATCACCAGTGGCTGTATGCCAACTGCCTGTCGCAGAGCCAGGCGCTGATGCTCGGCAAGACCCGCGAGGAAGCCGAGACCGAGCTGCGCGCCAAGGGCCTGAACGAAGCAGATATCGAAAAGCTGGCACCACACAAGGTGATCCCGGGCAACCGCCCGAGCAACACCCTGGTGGTCGAGCGCATCAGCCCACGCCGCCTCGGCGCGCTGGTGGCCATGTACGAGCACAAGGTCTTCGTGCAGAGCGTGGTCTGGGGCATCAACGCCTTCGACCAGTGGGGCGTGGAGCTGGGCAAGGAGCTGGGCAAGGGCGTGTACCAGCGCCTGGTCGGCAGCCTGGAAGACAGCGCTGAAGATGGCTCGACCCAGGGCCTGATCAACTACTTCCGCGGCCGTCATCGCGGCTGACCTGAAGGCTGCATTCGCGGGCGAGCCCGCTCCTACGGGCCCTTGTAGGAGCGGGCTCGCCCGCGAAGAGGCCAGCACAGGTTGAACAACAGTTCCAGCTACACTGTCCATCGAATAGCCGTTGAAGTCCCTCCGACAAGAGCAGGACCACCCGCCATGTTCGATATCCGCGACTACCCCGAGGCCCTGGCCGCCAGCCAGGCCGCCGAACTCTCCGATGCAGATTACCGCCGCCTCTACCGCCAGTCGGTGGATGACCCCGATACCTTCTGGGCCGAGCAGGCCAGGCGCCTGGACTGGATAAAACCCTGGTCGAGCGTGCAACAGTGCGATCTCAAGACCGGCACCGCACGCTGGTTCGAGGGTGCCCAGCTCAACGTCAGCTACAACTGCATCGACCGTCATCTCGACAAGCGTGGCGAGCAGACCGCCCTGCTCTGGGAAGGCGATGACCCGAAAGACGCCAAACCGATCACCTACCGCGAACTGCATCGCCAGGTCTGTCGCCTGGCCAACGCCCTGAAAGCACGCGGCGTGAAGAAAGGCGACCGGGTCTGCATCTACATGCCGATGATCCCCGAAGCCGCCTACGCCATGCTCGCCTGCACGCGAATCGGCGCCATTCATTCGGTGGTGTTCGGCGGCTTCTCCCCCGATGCCCTGCGCGACCGCATCCTCGATGCCGACTGTCGCACGGTGATCACTGCCGACGAAGGCGTGCGTGGCGGCAAACGCATCCCTCTCAAGCAGAACGTCGACAAAGCCCTGGCCAGTTGCCCGAATGTCAGCAGCGTGCTGGTGGTCAAGCGCACCGGGGGTGATGTGGCCTGGAGCGAAGGACGCGACCTCTGGTACCACGAGGCCACCGAGCGCGCAGGCGACGACTGCGCCCCCGAACCAATGGCCGCCGAAGACCCGCTGTTCATCCTCTACACCTCCGGCAGTACTGGCAAACCCAAGGGCGTGCTGCACAGCACGGCAGGTTACCTGCTGCAGGCGACGATGACGTTCAAGGTGGTATTCGATTACCGCGACGGCGAAGTCTTCTGGTGCACAGCCGACGTCGGCTGGGTCACTGGCCACAGCTACATCGTCTATGGCCCGCTGGCCAACGGTGCCATCTCGCTGATGTTCGAAGGCGTGCCCAACTACCCGGACACCTCGCGCTTCTGGCAGGTGGTCGACAAACACCAGGTGAACATCTTCTACACCGCGCCCACAGCGCTGCGCGCCTTGATGCGCGAAGGCAACAAACCGTTGCAGGGCACCTCGCGCGAGAGCCTGCGCCTGCTCGGTAGCGTCGGCGAGCCGATCAACCCTGAAGCCTGGGAATGGTATTTCGAAGCCGTCGGGCAAAAGCGCTGCCCCATCGTCGACACCTGGTGGCAGACCGAAACCGGCGGCATCATGCTCACCCCGCTGCCCGGAACACCACGTCTCAAGCCCGGCTGCGCCACGCAACCGATGTTCGGTGTGCAACCGGTGCTGCTGGACGAAAAAGGCAAGCTGATCGAAGGCCCCGGCGCCGGCCTGCTGGCGATCAAGGCCAGTTGGCCAGGGCAGATCCGCAGCGTCTATGCTGATCACCAGCGGATGGTCGACACCTACTTCAAGCCCATGCCCGGCTACTACTTCACCGGCGATGGCGCACGCCGCGATGCCGACGGCGACTACTGGATCACCGGGCGTATCGACGATGTGATCAACGTATCCGGCCATCGCATCGGCACCGCCGAGGTGGAGAGTGCGCTGGTGCTGCATGACAGCATCGCCGAGGCTGCGGTGGTCGGCTACCCCCACGACCTCAAGGGCCAGGGCGTGTATGCCTTCGTCACCACGATGAATGGCATCACCCCAAACGATGCGCTCAAGGCCGAGCTGCTGGCGTTGGTCAGCAAAGAGATCGGCAGTTTCGCCAAACCCGAGTTGATCCAGTGGGCACCGGCCTTGCCCAAGACCCGCTCGGGCAAGATCATGCGGCGTATACTGCGCAAGATCGCCTGCAACGAGCTGGACAACCTCGGCGATACCTCGACCCTCGCCGATCCCAGCGTGGTCCAGGGCCTCATCGACACACGCCTCAACCAATAGACGGCCGCCAAGCGGCCAGCACAGGTCGCCATGGAAGCCTTACGTCGCCGCATCGAAACCCAGGTCATGAGCCTCACCGGGCTGGCCCTCGGCCAGCTCGACCTGGAGTCCCCCAAAGGCGACCCGGGCCTGTTCGGCCCGCAAAGCGTCAGTTGGCAAGTACATGGTGATTTCCCCAGCATGCTGATCGGCGGCATCAGCGCACTGATGCTGCAACTGTTGCATCCGCTGGCATTGGCCGGGGTCTGGGATCACTCGAATTTTCGCGAAGACCTGCTCGGCCGACTGCGCCGCACCAGCCAGTTCATCTCAGGCACCACCTTCGGCTCGACCCGAGATGCCGAATGGCTGATCGAAAAGGTCCGCACCATCCACCTCAAGGTGGTCGGCACCGCTCCCGATGGGCGTCATTACGCCGCCAGCGACCCGGACCTGCTGACCTGGGTACACGTGGCCGAGGTCAGCAGTTTTCTCGCCGCTCACCTGCGCTACCGCAACCCGCGATTGTCAGTGGCCGACCAGGACGCCTACTACGACGAGATCGCCTTGATCGCCGAACGCCTGGGCGCCCGCAACGTCCCGCGCTCATGCCGCCAGGTGGACGACTACCTGCAGCACATGCGCGCACAACTGCTTTGTGATGCTCGCAGCCTGGAAGTGGTCGACATCCTGCTCGAAGCCCCGGCGCCCAGTCGCCTGGCAGAGCCTGTGGGCAAGCTGATGCTGCACGCAGGTATCGACCTGTTGCCCGATTGGGCCAGCGTCATGCTCGGTCAGCACCAGAGCACGCTGCAACGGCGCCTGGTACGTCTGGGCGTAGAGCGTGCGGCGCCCGTGCTGCGCTGGGCCATGCGCGACGGCTCGGCGCATCGGGCTCGACGGCGGATGGGGCTTGTCTGAGAGTTGTCCGATGTATCGGAACTGATTTGACGTGCCATACTCCAAGCACCTCCGCTCGAGACAGACGACGCCGCACATGCCCAAAGGATTGAATCGCGCCATTGGCGCCTTGCTGGCCATCGTGGCCCTGTACAGCCTGCTTGGCTTCTTCATTCTTCCCGGTGTGGGCCTGCGCATCGCCAACCAGCAACTGGCGCAGTACGCCACCGTGCCGGCGCACCTGCAGCGTATCGAGTTCAACCCGTTCAGCCTCGAGCTGACGTTGTGGGGCCTGCAGATCGGCGAGCCGGGCAAGGAGCAGGTGGCCTTCGAACGCCTCTACGCCAACCTCTCGCTCGACAGCCTATGGAGCGGCGCCCTGCACCTGGACGCGGTAGAGCTGGACAAGCCGCGCACCGAGCTGCTGTTCGCCAAGGACGGCAGCCTCAACCTCAGTCAGCTGTTCAAGCTGCCGCCGAGCGAGCCGAAACCGGACGAGCCGCCGAGCGATCCGTTCCCGCTGCGGATCGCCAGCATCAAGCTCAACGAAGGCTACCTGCACTTCCAGGACCTGCGCCCGAGCGAACCCATCGAGTTCCTCTACGACTCGATGAACCTCGAACTGAAGAACCTCAGCACCTTGCCGGACGACAGCGCCGACATGACGCTGGTCGCCAACGGCCCCAACGGCGGGCGTATCGACTGGAGCGGCAACCTGAGCCTGTCGCCCATCACCTCCGAAGGCACGCTGAAGATCACCGACAGCAAGATGAAGCTGTTCTGGCCCTACGTACGTGATGCCGTACCGCTGGTGCTGGAAGACGGCGTGCTCAGCCTCGATACCCACTACAAACTGAACCTGTCCAAGGAAACCGAGCTGCTGCTCGATAACGCCTCCGTGCGCGTCGCGCCCTTCGCCATCAAGGCGCCCGACGGCCGCCCGCTGGCGCGCCTGGCCAGCCTTGAGGTCAGCGAAACCTCCATCGACCTGGCCAAGCAGTTGGTGACCGTCGGCAAGATCCGCAGCGAAAAACTCGAAACCTGGGCGGCCCTCGAACGTGACGGCCAGCTCGACTGGCAGAAACTCTTCGCCAGTCAGCCCGCCAAAGCCACCCCCAAGGAAAAGGCCGAGCCCGCCACCGCAGCGCCGCCCCCTGAGGAGAACGCCGCCAAGCAGCCCAGCAAACCCTGGCAGGTACTGCTCAAGGATGTTCAGGCACGCAACTACATGATTCACCTGGCCGACCGCAGCCAGAAAGAGCCCGTAGCGCTCGATGTCGGGCCGCTCAACCTGGACATGCAAGGCTTTGACAGCCTCAACAAGTCGCCCTTCACGCTCAAGCTCGACACCGGCGTTGGCCGCCAGGGCAAGCTGCAGGCTGCCGGCCAGGTCAACCTGGCACCGGTCACCGCCAAGCTGGACGTCAGTACCCGCGACATCGACCTGCGCGTAGCCCAGGCCTACATCAGCCCGTTCATTCGCCTGGAGCTGCGCAGCGGCATGCTCGCCAGCGATCTCAAGGTCGACCTCAAGGGCACCGAGCCACTGGCCTTCAGCGTGGCGGGCAAGGCCCAGGTCAACCAACTGCACACCCTCGACACGATCAAGGGGCGCGACTTCGTGAAATGGCAGCAGGTGAACGTCGATGGGCTGTCCTATGTGCACGGCGATGCCCTGTCGATCGACAAGATCACCCTGTTGCAGCCCTACGCGCGCTTCATCATCAACGAAGACCGCACCACCAGTGTCGACGACCTTCTCATCCCGCAACCTGCTGACGCACCCGCCGCCAGCCAAGCGAAACCGGCCACAGCCAGCACTGAAAAGCCGCTGGGCATCCGAATCGGCCAGATCGATATCAACGATGGCTCGGCCAACTTCGCCGACCTGACACTGACGCCCAACTTCGCCACCGCCGTGCAACAGTTGAACGGCCAGATCGGCACCATCGACAACCGCAAGCCGCTGCCGGCGAAGGTTGACGTCAAAGGCAAGGTTGATCGCTACGCGCCGGTGACCATCAAGGGCGCATTGAATCCGTTCGACCCGATGGCCAGCCTCGACATCGCCACCAGCTTCAAGCGCGTCGAACTGACCACCCTGACGCCCTACTCCGGCAAGTTCGCCGGGTTCCGGATCCGCAAGGGACGCCTGAATCTCGACCTGCACTATGTGATCACCAAGGGTCAGCTCAAGGCCGAGAACAAGGTCGTGGTGGAGCAGCTGCAACTGGGTGAAAAAGTCGACAGCCCCGATGCCGTCGACCTGCCTATTCGCCTCGCTGTCGCGTTGCTCAAGGATACCGAGGGCAAGATCTCCATCGAGCTGCCTGTCACGGGCGATCTCAACAACCCGCAGTTCAGCGTCATGCCGATCGTCTGGCAGACCCTGCGCAACCTGGTGCTGCGTGCAGCGCAGGCGCCGTTCAAGTTCATCGGCGGGTTGATTGCCGGGGGCGGTTCGGAAGATCTGGGCAACGTATCCTTCGCTCCCGGTTCCAGCGACCTCAGCAGCGAGGCCCAGTCGGCCCTGGACAAGCTGGCCTCGGCCCTGCAACAGCGGCCGGAACTGCGCCTGGAGATCGAAGGTACGAGCGCGCAGAGCAGCGACGGCCCATTGATCGCCCAGCAACGCCTGGAGCGCGAGTACCAGACGACCTGGTACAAGATCCTGCAGCGTCGCGGCGACAAGGTGCCGGCCAATGCCTCGATGCTGGTGGTCGACGACAGCGACAAGCCGGCCATGCTCGAGGGCATCTACCGCACCCGTCTCAAGCAGCAGCCACCTGCGGAATGGGAGAAGCTCAGCCGCGACGAACGCACCACCAAGCTGCGCGAGGCGGTGATCAAATCCTGGGCCGAAAGCGCGGCCTTGCTGCGCAACCTCGGCCAGGATCGGGCGAGCAGCATCAAGGACTACCTGGTAGACAAGGGCAAGCTGGAGGATGACCGGGTGTACTTCATCGATACCACCCTGGGGCAGGCCGAAAGCGACGGGCGAGTGATCACCCCGATGCATCTTGACGCAGAGTAATCCCTGAACGATTTCAGATGCGCAAAGAGAAAGGCCCCCCCCG
>NZ_JABWRO010000177.1:0-7533 GCF_014268985.1 Pseudomonas sp. RW10S2
GGGGGGGGGGGGGGGGGCCCCCCCCCCGCCGCAGCCTGCGCTCGGTGCAGGAGATGCCAGGCATGCCGGCCTGGGTGAAGGGCCTGTCAGACAACGCCTGCGCCCTGCTGATCGAGTCCCGCGCCGCCAGCCAGAGCCTGCTGCACGAACAACTGGCGCAGGTGATGGGGTCCATCGCCGAGTTCCCGCTCGAGCAGAAGGTCGAGTTCAGCGAAGATCCGGCGGTGTACAACCTGCTGTGGAAGATTCGCAAGGACACCTTCCCCGCTGTCGGCGCCGTGCGCCAGACCGGCACCACAGTGATCATCGAAGACGTAACCTTCCCGGTCGAGCAACTGGCCGAAGGCGTCAACCGCCTGATCCAGCTGTTCGACAAGCATCACTACGACGAGGCGATCATTTTCGGCCACGCGCTGGAAGGCAACCTGCACTTCGTTTTCACCCAGGGCTTCAACAG
This sequence comes from Pseudomonas sp. RW10S2, assembly GCF_014268985.1. NCBI lineage: Bacteria > Pseudomonadati > Pseudomonadota > Gammaproteobacteria > Pseudomonadales > Pseudomonadaceae > Pseudomonas > Pseudomonas sp. RW10S2. Next base: position 458 of record NZ_JABWRO010000177.1, read on the forward strand.
CGCCGAAGAAGTTGCGCGTTACCAGGCCTTCATGGAGGACGTTGCGCAACTGGTGGCGGTGGAATTCGGCGGTTCGCTCAAGGCCGAGCACGGCACCGGACGCAACATGGCGCCCTTCGTCGAGCTGGAATGGGGCAAGGACGCCTACCAATTGATGTGGGCACTCAAGCGCTTGCTCGACCCCAACGGCATCCTCAACCCGGATGTGGTGCTCAGCAGCGATCCAGACATCCACCTGAAAAACCTCAAGCCACTGCCGGCGGCCGACGAGATCGTCGACAAATGCATCGAGTGCGGCTTCTGCGAGCCGGTGTGCCCGTCCAAAGGGCTGACCCTCAGCCCGCGCCAGCGCATCGTCATGTGGCGCGATATCCAGGCCAGGCGCCGTGCCGGTCTCGACACCCGCGAGCTGCTGCAGACCTATCAATACCAGGGCCTCGACACCTGTGCCGCGACCGGCCTGTGCGCCCAGCGCTGCCCGGTGGGGATCAACACCGGCGAGCTGGTGAAAAAGCTTCGCGGCGAGGCCGCCGGCCATCTGAAGACCGCCGACTGGCTGGCCGAGCACTTCCACTCGGCCCTCAGCGGCGCACGCCTGACCCTCGCCGCAGCCAACGGCGCCCGCAAGCTGCTCGGCGCCCCGCGCCTGGGACGCCTCAGCAGCGGCCTGCGCAAGGTCAGCAACGGTCGCCTGCCGCAGTGGACACCGGCCATGCCGCAACCGCTCAAACCGATCGACTTCGGCCCGGCAAGCCACGATGCACGACCTCGGGTGGTTTACCTCGCGGCCTGCGTGTCGCGCGTCATGGGTCCGGCCTATGGCGATCGCGAGCAGCGCTCGTTGCTGGACAAGACCCGGGCCCTGCTGGAAAAGGCCGGCTACCAGGTGATCTTCCCCGACAACGCCGACAACCTCTGCTGCGGCCAGCCATTCGCTTCCAAGGGCTATGCCGAACAGGCCGAGCACAAACGCCAGGAACTGATCGCCGCCCTGCTGCATGCGAGCCGCGGCGGCCTCGACCCGATCTACTGCGACACCAGCCCCTGCACCTTGCGCCTGGTACAGGACCTGGGGGAAACCCGACTGGATCTTTACGACCCGGTACGCTTCATCCGCACGCATCTGCTCGACAAGCTGGAGTTCACCCCGCAGGAGGAACCTGTGGCCGTGCATGTCACCTGCAGCACCCAGCACCTGGGCGAAAGCCAGGCGCTGATCGACCTCGCGCGGCGTTGCAGCAAGCAGGTGGTGATTCCCGAGGGCATCCATTGCTGCGGGTTCGCTGGCGACAAGGGCTTCACCACGCCGGAGCTCAATGCCCACTCCCTGCGCAGCCTGAAAGATGCCGTGCAGTACTGCAGCGAAGGGATTTCCACCAGCCGGACCTGTGAGATCGGGCTTTCGAGCCATAGTGGTATCGACTATCACGGGTTGGTCTATCTGGTGGACCGGGTGACGCGCGCACGAGCTATCTGAGGTCAGCCCAATCCCTGTGGGAGCGACGGTTCGCCGCTGCGACTTGTCCCGCGAACACGGGCGTAGCCCGTGCCAGGCAGCGCGGTGTCGTTTTCGCGGGTAAACCCGCTCCTGCAATGGGAGCGGCTACCCAGGCTATTGCCCAACAGCCCGCAACCATTTGTTACAAGTAAATGCTAATCTGCAGCCCCCTCCCTCCGCTGCCGTTGGCCCCTGATGTCTGAGTCCGCACCGTTGCTGTTGCGTCACCACCGTCCTTTCATCGCCTTCTGGCTTGCGCGGGTCTTCACCGCCAGCGGCTTCCAGATGCTCACCGTGGCCATCGGCTGGCACCTCTACCAGCTCACCGGCAACGTCCTGGACCTGGGCCTGGTCGGCCTGGTCGAGTTTGCCCCCCGGGTGCTGTTCATGCTGCACACCGGGCATGTGGCAGACCGCTACGACCGGCGCAAGGTCGCCGCCCTGTGCCAGTGCCTGCAAGGGCTCATCGCCCTGGCCCTGGCGCTGGGCAGTGCCACCGACAGCGTCACCCGCGAACTGATCTTCGTGCTGGCGTTCCTGCTCGGTGCCACTCGCTCCTTCGAGATGCCCGCAACCCAGGCACTGCTGCCCAACGTGGTGCCGCCGGGGCTGTTCCCGCGCGCCGTCGCTGCGTCGGCGTCGGCGACCCAGGCAGCGACCATCGTCGCCCCGGCGGTCGGCGGCCTGCTGTACGCCTTCGGCAGCATCTGGGTGTATGGCCCGACCGTATTGCTGTACGCCATTGCCTGCCTGCTGATGTTCACCCTCGATTCGCGCCAGCAGACACCTCAACGCGGCCGTGCCAGCCTGGAATCGCTGCTGGCCGGCATCCGCTTCATCCGCAGTCGCCCGGACATCCTCGGCGCCATCTCGCTTGACCTGTTCGCCGTGCTGCTGGGCGGTGCCACGGCGCTGCTGCCGGTGTTCGCCAAGGATATCCTGCTCACCGGCGCCTGGGGCCTGGGCCTGCTGCGCTCGGCCCCGGCGGTGGGCGCCTTGTTGATGTCGCTGTGGCTGGCGCGCTTCCCGGTGGAGCGCAAGGTCGGCCGGACCATGTTCACCGCCGTGGGTGTGTTCGGCGTGGCGACCATCGCCTTCGGCCTGTCGACCTCGTTCTGGTTCTCGCTGGCGGTGCTGGTGGTACTGGGCGCGGCGGACATGATCAGCATGGTCATCCGCAGTGCTTTCGTGCAGTTGGAGACACCGGATGAAATGCGCGGCCGGGTCAGCGCGGTGAACGGGCTGTTCATCGGCGCCTCGAATCAGCTCGGCGAGTTCGAATCCGGGGTCACTGCGCACTGGTTTGGCACAGTTCCGGCGGTGGTGCTGGGTGGCGTGGGCACGCTGGTGGTCACTGGCGTGTGGATGAAGCTGTTCCCGACCCTGGCCAACCGTGACCGGATGCACAATCCGCAATAGTCTTCATGGGGCTGCCTGGCAGCCCTTTCGCGGCACCAGGCCGCGCCGACAGCGGGCGCCACGCCACAAAGACCAACAGCCATAGGCCCCCGCCCCCCATGCTGGTATGATGCGCGGCTTTTTTCCGCCCCCACAAAACCACGGCAACCGGTACGGTCTGTGCTTTGCTGATGGGGTCGAATACATTCACGGCGCCGCGGCGCCATGGGAGCAGGCATGCTGGAAAGGCTGTTTCAACTAAAAGCACACAACACCAACGTGCGCACCGAGATCCTCGCGGGCGTCACCACCTTCCTGGCGATGGCCTACATCCTGTTCGTCAACCCGAGCATCCTCGGCGAAACCGGCATGGACAAGGGCGCGATCTTCGTCGCCACCTGCCTGGCCGCGGCCATCGGCTCGGTCACCATGGGCCTGATCGCCAATTACCCGATCGCCCTCGCTCCGGGCATGGGCCTGAACGCCTTCTTCACCTACACCGTGGTCCTGCACATGGGCCACACCTGGCAGGTGGCACTGGGCGCGGTATTCCTCTCGGCAGTGCTGTTCTTCCTGCTGTCGATCTTCCGTATCCGCGAGTGGATCGTGAACAGCATCCCGCTGCCGCTGCGCTCGGCGATCGCTGCGGGCATCGGCCTGTTCCTGGCGCTGATCGCCCTGCACAACGCTGGCATCGTCGTCGATAACCCGGCCACCCTGGTGGGCCTGGGCGACCTCAAGCAGCCTGCACCGATCCTTGCCACCCTCGGTTTCTTCCTCATCGTCGGCCTCGAGTCGCTGAAAGTGCGCGGCGCCGTGTTGATCGGCATCCTCGCCGTGACCGTGGTGTCGATCCTGGTGGGGGCCAGCCAGTTCGGCGGCATCGTTTCCATGCCGCCGTCGCTGGCCCCGACCTTCCTGCAACTGGACATCAAGGGTGCGCTGGACGTCGGGCTGATCAGCGTGATCTTCGCCTTCCTGTTCGTCGACCTGTTCGACAACTCCGGCACCCTGATCGGCGTGGCCAAGCGCGCCGGCCTGATGGGCAAGGACGGCCACATGCCGAAAATGGGCCGTGCGCTGATCGCTGACAGCACCGCAGCCATGGCCGGCTCGCTGCTGGGCACCTCGACCACCACCAGCTATATCGAATCGGCCGCAGGCGTGAGTGCCGGCGGACGCACCGGCCTGACCGCCATCGTGGTGGCCGTGCTGTTCCTGCTGGCCCTGTTCTTCGCGCCCCTGGCCGGTAGCGTGCCGGCCTACGCCACCGCGCCGGCACTGCTGTTCGTTGCCGTGCTGATGGCCTCGGGCCTGGCCGAGATCAACTGGGACGACGTCACCGAGGCCGCGCCGGTGGTGGTCACCGCCCTGGCCATGCCGTTGACCTATTCGATCGCCAACGGCATCGCCTTCGGCTTCATCGCCTGGACCGCCATCAAGCTGATCTCCGGTCGTCACCGCGACCTGAACCCGGCCCTGGTGATCCTGTCCATTCTGTTCGTCATCAAGCTGGGCTGGTTCAACGCATGAGTGCCGTCTTCGACCCTTCGCAATACACGACCCAACTGCAGGCCAAGGTCGAGCGCCTGCGCGAGCTGCTGGCGCCCTTCGATGCACCGCAACCTGCAGTGTTCGAGTCGCCGCGCGAGCACTATCGCCTGCGCGCAGAGTTCCGCCTGTGGCGCGAAGAGGGTCAACGCCACTACGCGATGTTCGCCCCGGGCGAAAAGCACAAGGCAATTCTGATCGACGACTTCCCTATCGCCAGCCAGCGCATCAATGACCTGATGCCCCGCCTGAAGGCCGCCTGGCAGGGCAACGAAGACCTGAGCAATCGTCTGTTCCAGGTCGAGTTCCTGACCACACTGGCTGGCGATGCCATGGTCACCCTGTGCTATCACCGCCCGCTCGACCAGGCCTGGGAAGCCGCCGCGCAGCAACTGGCCGCGCAACTGGGCGTCAGCGTGATCGGTCGCTCCAAGGGCAAGCGCGTGGTGATCGGTCGTGACTATGCCGTGGAGAAACTCGATATCGCCGGGCGCACCTTCAGCTACCGCCAGCCTGAAGGCGCCTTCACCCAGCCCAACGGCGCGGTGAACCAGAAGATGCTCGGCTGGGCCTGCGAGGCAATGGGCGAGCGCAGCGACGACCTGCTGGAGCTGTACTGCGGCAACGGCAACTTCACCCTGCCCCTGGCCACCCGCGCGCGCCAGGTGCTGGCCACCGAGATCAGCAAGACCTCGGTCAACGCCGCCCTGCACAACCTCGACGAAAACGGCATCGACAACGTACGCCTGGTGCGCCTGTCGGCCGAGGAACTGACCGAGGCGCTGAATGAGGTTCGCCCATTCCGTCGTCTGGAAGGCATCGACCTGAAAAGCTACGACTTCGGCACCGTTTTCGTCGACCCACCGCGCGCCGGCATGGACCCGGACACCTGCGAGCTGACCCGACGTTTCGAGCGCATCCTGTACATCTCCTGCAACCCCGAGACGCTGGCGCAGAACATCGCCCAACTGCACGATAGCCACCGTATCGAACGCTGCGCGCTGTTCGACCAGTTCCCCTACACCCATCACATGGAAAGCGGGGTCCTGCTGGTCAGGCGCTGATCCGCGCACTGCGGGGTCGAGCAGACCCCGCCGCACGCACCCAAGGAGCGATGTGCCGATGGACCAATTGAGCGCCATGCAGACCTTCCGCCGAGTCGTCGACCTCGGCAGTTTCAGCGCCGCCGCCCATCAGGCGGGCGTGTCTCACACCGTGCTGTCGCGCCAGGTGAAGAACCTCGAGCGCGAACTCGGCACGCAACTGCTCAACCGCACCACCCGCAGCCTGCAACCCACCGAAGCGGGCATGCTGTTCTACCGCCACTGCGTGTTGATTCTCGAACAGATGCAGGCCATGAACCTGGAGCTGTCCGAGCACCAGCAACAGCCCACTGGCACACTGCGCCTGAGCGTTGCCACCGCCTTCGGAGAGCTCGAATTGGGCCACTGGCTGCCGGATTTCGCGGCACGGTACGAGCACCTGCAGATCGAGCTCAGTTGCACCGATCGCTTCGTCGACCTGATCGAGGAGGAAGTGGATGTCTGCCTGCGGATCACCGACCACCTGCCCGACTCCAGCCTGGTCGCACGCCTGCTGGCGCCCAGCCCGGTTATGCTGGTGGCCGCACCGGGCTACCTCGAACGCCAAGGCACACCCACCACGCCCGACGCACTGAAGGACCATCCGCTACTTGGCTACAGCCGCCTCACCCATCCCCAGCGCCTGCAGCTCAGCGGTCCGCAAGGTGCCCAGCAGGACGTGCTGATGCCCAGGCGGCTGAGCGCCAACTCGCCCATGGCCCTGCGTGCAGCCGCCATCGGTGGCTTGGGTATCGCCAGCTTCGACCGTTTCATCGTGCATGACGCCTTGCGCGACGGGCGCCTGGTGCCGGTGCTGGCCGATTGGCGATTGCCGGGGCGCAGCCTGTATGCCGTCTACCCGCAGAGCCGATATCTGGCACCGAAGGTACGCGCACTGCTCGACTACGTGCAGCACTACTACGGAACGCCGCGCTGGGAAGATTGATTGGTGCAACAAAAGCACAAGTCATGGCTAACTTGTGCCGTATCTGTGCTTAGAACATCTGGTTAACCTTCGCTCACTCACATTGATCGGCGAAGGAGCCTCTCCATGAAAGCACTGCACACCCTGATTGCCGGCCTCGCCCTGGGCACCCTCGCCCTTACCGCGCAGGCCGTCGAAACCAAACTGGTCTCTGTCCCGAACAGCGCCGAACTCAAATGGCAGGACGTGCCGAACACCAAGGGCGCGGTCAGCTACGCCAACGTCGAAGGCGACATCTTTGGCGAGGGCCCGTACTCGGCCTACGTGAAGTTCAAGAAGGGCGTCGACAACGGCCTGCACCAGCACACCGAGACCCTGCCGACCGTAGTACTCGACGGGACCTTCTATGCCGTGATCGATGGCAAGCGCACCGAATTCCCGGCAGGTTCGTACTACAAGCTGCCCGCCGACCTGGTTCACGAGAGCGGCTGCACCGCTGCAGCAGATTGCCTGCTGTTCCAGTACCAGGCTGACAAGTTCGACCTGAAGCCGGTCAAGAAGTAACACCCCGTTGTAACCGCACCGCTCCTGTTTTGGGGGGGGGGGCCCCCCCCCCCCCCCC
>NZ_JABWRO010000178.1:0-7099 GCF_014268985.1 Pseudomonas sp. RW10S2
CAAGCCCGCTCCTACAGGGAGCGGGCTTGCCCGCGAAAAGAGCGACGCGCACTCGCCTCAGTTACGATCCAGCCAAACCGTCTGCACGTTGCAGAACTCGCGCACACCAAAGTGCGACAGCTCACGCCCGAAACCGCTCTTCTTCACGCCACCGAACGCTACCCGGGGGTCGGAGGCGCAGTAGCCGTTGATGAACACTCCGCCGGTGTCCAGTGCCGAGGTCATGCGCTCGGCCCGTGCCAGGTCAGCGGTGTAGATCGTCGCCGCCAGGCCGAATTCGCTGTCGTTGGCCAGTTCTACCGCGTGCTCGGCGTCACGGGCGCTGATAATCGCCGCCACCGGACCGAACAGCTCCTGCTTGAAGGCGGTCATGTCGGGGGTGACGTTGGCGAACACGGTCGGCTCGTAGAAGTTGGCGCTGCCTTCGACCTTCTTGCCGCCCAGCAGCAGCGTGGCGCCTTCGGCGAGAGTCGCCTGGACCTGGCCATCGAGTTCGTCGCGCAGGTCGAAGCGGGCCATCGGGCCGAGGTAGGTGTCATCCTGCAGTGGGTTGCCGATTTTCAGGGCGCGGGTCGCTTCCACGAACTTCTGCGTGAAGGCCTCGACGATGCTGTCTTCCACGATGAAACGCTTGGCCGCGGCGCAGACCTGGCCGGTGTTCTGGTAGCGGCCGATCACTGCAGCTTTGACGGCGGCATCGAGGTCGGCATCGGCCAGCACGATGAACGGATCGGAACCGCCCAGTTCGAGCACGCACTTCTTCAGCGCAGCGCCCGCTTGAGCGCCGATGGCCATGCCTGCACGTACGCTGCCGGTGAGGGTAATGGCGGCGATGCGCGGGTCATTGATCGCGCGGGTGACGCCATCCGGGGTGACATTGACCACCTCGAACACGCCTTGCGGCAAGCCAGCCTGCTTGAACAGCTCGGCCAGCAGGTAGGCGCTGCCCATCACGTTCGGTGCGTGCTTGAGTACGTAGGTGTTGCCAGCCAGCAGGGCGGGGACGGCACCACGCAGCACTTGCCAGATCGGGAAGTTCCACGGCATCACCGCGAGGATCGGGCCGAGCGGGCGGTATTCGATGCGCGCTTTCTCGATCTGGGTGGCCTCGGGGGCGAGCATGGCCGGGCCGTGTTCGGCGTACCACTGGCACAGGCCGATGCACTTGGTCACTTCGCCGCGAGCCTGGGTGATCGGCTTGCCGATCTCGCGGGTGATCATCACCGCGAAGGCTTCATGGTTGGCCTGCAGGGTATTGGCCAGGGCGATCAGGTATTCGCTGCGCTGACCCAGCGACACCTGGCGCCACTGGGCGTAGCCGACCTTGGCGCGTTGCAGGGCAGCGTCCAGTGCGGCATCGGTGTCGTAGGGGTAGGCGCCAATCTGTTCGCCGCTGTACGGGTCGACGGAAATGGCATGGGTCAGGCTGCTGATCTCGCTCATGGCGGGTCCTCTTGTTGTCTTGGCGGTGTCGTATTCGACTGAAGGCCAGACTAGAGGCGTGCAGCTTTAATGAAAACTGAATAATAATGAGCGAAACATTCACGAATGGAGAATGGCTGTGGACCTGGTGCAACTGGAAATGTTCAAGGCGGTGGCCGAGCACGGCAGCATCAGCGCTGCCGCCCAACACATCCATCGGGTGCCGTCGAACCTGACCACCCGTATCAAGCAGCTCGAAGAAGACCTGGGGGTGGAGCTGTTCATCCGCGAAAAGAGCCGCCTGCGCCTGTCTCCTGCGGGCTGGAACTTCCTTGAATACACCCGGCGCATCCTTGAGCTGGTGCAGGAGGCACGCTCGACCGTGGCCGGCGAAGACCCGCAAGGCACCTTTGCCCTCGGCTCGCTGGAGAGTACTGCGGCGGTACGCATTCCGGCAGTGCTGGCAGCCTATAACCAGCGTTATCCGAAGGTCGACCTGGATCTTTCCACCGGCCCTTCGGGGACCATGCTCGAAGGGGTGCTGTCGGGGCGGCTGGTGGCAGCCTTCGTCGATGGCCCGGTGCTGCACCCGACACTGGAAGGCATGCCGGTGTTCGAGGAGGAGATGATGGTCATCGCCCCCTTGAACCACGCTCCGGTCAGCCGCGCCCAGGACGTCAACGGCGAAAGCATCTATGCCTTTCGCGCCAACTGCTCGTACCGGCATCACTTCGAGAGCTGGTTCGTCAAAGACAAGGCCGTCCCGGGCAAGATCCACGAGATGGAGTCGTACCACGGCATGCTCGCCTGTGTCAGCGCCGGTGCAGGCCTGGCCCTGATGCCGCGCAGCATGCTCGACAGCATGCCCGGCGCCAGTACCGTCAGCGCCTGGCCGTTGTCCGAGGATTTTCGTTACCTCAAGACCTGGCTGGTGTGGCGTCGCGGTACGGTGTCACGCAGCCTGAGCATGTTCATCCGCCTGCTGGAGGAGCAGGCGGGCTGAAGGGTTCAAGGCGAAAAAACCGATACCTTGCTAACTTTTTTCCTATTCGATAGTGGCAAATGACTTTCATCTTTTATCGCGGCTGACGATAATCAGAAAAGTATTACTACTTGTGACCCCAGGTGGGATGGCCTGGGGCGCAAGCGAAGAACGAGAGGCCAAGCCTCCACTTGCTGCAGGCACGCCCCACTAGGGCACCTGCCCGTGAAGACCTTCTGGAGTAGTCATTGATGAAAACCCGTCTTGCCACCTCGCTGGCCGCCGCCGTGCTGGCCCTTGCCGCTACCAACCTGGCCCAGGCCGCGCAAATCTCTGGCGCCGTGGGCGCCACCAGTCAGGGCGACATGACCTATCGCATCGGCCTGTCGTTCGACTGGGACAAGAAGTGGCTGCAGAGCAGCACCGGTCACCTGACCGGTTACTGGGATGGCGCCTACACCTACTGGGAGGGCGGTGACTACAGCGGCGCCCACTCCCTGTCGTTCAGCCCGGTGTTTGTCTATGAGTTCGGCGATTCGGGCTACGTCCCGTTCATCGAGGCCGGTATCGGCCTGGCCGCCTTCTCCAAGACCGACGTCGGTGATCAGAAGCTGGGCTCGTCGGTCAACTTCGAAGACCGCATCGGTTTCGGCCTGAAGCTGCCGGGTCAACAGAAGATCGGCATCCGCGCCACGCATTATTCCAACGCCGGCATCAAGCAGCCGAACGACGGCATCGAGTCGTACGCGCTGTTCTACAGCGCCGGCTTCTAAGCGCTGCCTGTGCACCGTCGGTATCGGGCCGACGGTGCATCACTGGCGGGCGATCAGCACCTGCCTTGCCACCCGATGTTCGAGCAGTTGCTCATCCATCCGTCGATCCACGTCCGTGCATGTCAGGCCTTGCGCCTCAGCAAGAGGATGAAGAACAGGCCGCCGATGGCCGCCGTAGCGATGCCGATTGGCAGATCCTGCGGGGCGATCAGGGTGCGTGCGCCGACATCGACCCAGATCATGAACAGCGCCCCGAGCAAGGCGCAGGCCGGCAGCAGGCGGCGATGCTCGGCGCCCACCAGGCGACGAGCCACGTGGGGCAGCATCAGGCCGACGAAACCGATGGCGCCCGACAGCGACACCAGCACACCGGTCAGCAACGCCGTACCGACGAACACCTTGGCCCGCACGCGCCGGGTGTCGAAGCCCAGGCTCACAGCGGTCTGCTCGCCACTCATCAGCGCGTTCAGCGCCCGCGCCAGGCTCATCAACAGTACGAAGCCCGCCAGCACGCAAACGGCCGGCAGCCACAACAGCGACCACTGCGCCAGGCCCAGCCCGCCGAGCATCCAGAACATCACCGAGGCGGCGGCATGCGGGTCGCCGGTGTAGAGCAGCAGGTTGGCGGCGGCCATTACCACGAACGACACCGCCACCCCGGCCAGCAGCAGGCGATCGCTCTCCAGGCGCCCACCGCGGCTGGCCACGCCGAGCACCAGCAACATACTGCCCAACGCGCCGATGAACGCGGCCAGGGGCAGGCTGAAGGCCCCGGCGAACGGGCCGAGAAACAGCACCACCAGCACTGCGCCGAACACCGCCCCGGAGCTGACCCCCAGCAGGTGCGGATCGGCCAGGGGATTGCGGGTCACCGCCTGCAGGGCGCCGCCGACCATTGCCAACCCTGCGCCGACCAGCGCCCCCAGCAACACGCGCGGTGCGCGGATCTGCCAGACGATCTGCGCCTGGCCGCGGCTCCAGTCGCCGTTTTCCCCCAGCCCCACCTGCTGCAGGACAATGCCGACCACTTTGCCCAATGCGACCTGCGCCGAGCCGAACCCCAGCGACAGCAGGCACGACAGCAGCAAGGCCAGCAGCAGCGAAACGATCAGCAGGCGATAGCCCGCAGGGCTGCGAATCGGCATCAGCGGCGGGCCTCGGCGAAGCGCTGCGGATGCAGGGCCGTGGCCAGGGTCTCGATGGCCTGGGCGTTCTCCACCGACGGTGTCACCTCCAGGTACGACAGCACCACGAAGCGCTGCTTGCGGATCGCCTCGACACTGCCCAGCGCCGGGTGGTGCAGGAGGAAGTCGCGTTTGTGCTGCCAACTGGTGGGCCCGTAGTCGACGATCACGATCACCTGCGGATCGCGTTCCACCACGCTCTCCCAGTTCACCTGGGTCCAGCTGGCGGCCACATCGCTCATGACGTTATCGCCTCCTGCCGTGCTGATCAGCGCCTGCGGCATCCCCAGGCGCCCGGAAGTGGTGGGGCGGTCTTCACCGCTGTCATAGAGGAATACGCGCGGCCGTTGCTTGATCTCGGCCATCTGCGCCGCAACGCGCTCGACGCGTTGGCGCAACTGGCCAACCAGCGCAGTGGCGCGCTCGCGCACATCGAAGATCCGGCCAAGGTTGTCCAGGTCGCGGTAGAGGTCTTCGAGGCTGGCCTGGCGCTGGGGCATGATCCAGGAGCACGACTCGCTCAGTTCATACACCGGGATGTCGAAGGGCGCGAGGGTCTGTGGGGTGACCGGCCCGCCGATGCGCATGCCGTAGCTCCAGCCGGCGAGGAAGAAGTCGGCGTTGGCATCGAGCAGGTTTTCCACCGACACGTAGCGCGGCGCCAGCTCTGGCAGCCCGTCAAGTGCTTCGCGCAGGCTTGGGTCGAGGGTTTTCCAGCCGCTGATGCCGCTGTAGCCGGCCATGTGGTCGCGCAGCCCGAGGGCCAGGAGCATGCCGGTGAGATTGATGTCATGGCTGACGGCATGCTGCGGCGCATGGGTGAAGGTGACGTCGCGCTCGCAACTGCGCACGGTCAGTGGATAGTTGTCGGCCTCGGCGGCCAGGGGCAGGGCGGCCAGCAGGGCCAGGCTGGTGAGCAGCGATTTCATGCAGGGCTGATCCAGGTAATGCGTGGATGGGAGGCCAGCGGGTGGCGGTCGACCAGGGCCTGTACGCCGAACACCTCGGCCAGGCATTGCTCGGTGAGCACGTGTTCTGGCGTGCCGTGGGCGACGATGCGCCCGGCATCGATCACGTACAGCCGATCGCAGAAGGCGGCGGCCAGGTTCAGATCGTGGAAGCTGGCCAGCAGGCTCAGGCCGGTGCTGCGCAGTTGCTGCAACAGGGCCAGCTGGAAGCGTGGGTCGAGGTGGTTGGTCGGCTCGTCGAGGATCAGCAGCCGAGGTTGCTGGACCAGTGCCCGCGCCAGCAGCACGCGCTGCTTTTCGCCGCCCGACAGGCAGACGAAGGCGTCGAGGGCGCGCGGCAGCAGGTCGAGCCTGGCGAGGGTGTCGTCGATCAGGCTCGGCTCGCCGTCGCCCTCGAACCAGCCCAGATGCGGGGTGCGGCCCATGGCAACGACGTCACGCACGTTCAGGCCGAAGTCTTCGGGGAACTCCTGCAGCATCACCGCGATGCGCTGGGCGACCCAGCGTGGGTTGCGCTGCCAGATATCCTCGCCATCGAGGTGCACCCGACCGGCGCTGGGGCGATTGAAGCGGTAGGCGCAGCGCAGCAGGCTGGTCTTGCCACTGCCGTTGGGGCCGATCAGACCGACGAATTCACCGGCGCCGATCTGCAGGTCGATACCCTCCAGCAGCGGCTGCCCACCGCTGTGCGGCGACCAGTGCAGGCCTTGGATGTGCAGGGTAGGGCATGACATGGATGAACCAACCGTCGCAGGGTGAGTGATACCCGAACGGTGGAGGTGCGCGCAGCTGTCGCGGGCGCGCGGCCGCCGCGAGAACCGGCCTGCGCCCGCCCACCGCGGGAGTTGCCAACTGCTGTGACAGGCCGGTCTCCGGGCTTGCGAGGGGCATGAGGCATTCACCTTCCCATGCCGTTGGCACAGTGGTGTATCGAATGCATCGCTCGCTTACCGTTGCGGGGGCAGCGCCGGACTGCTCGCAGGAGCGAGGCACCGGCTTCCCGTTTAATCCCCGGCTCGGCGGCAGGGGACACCTGAAACAAGGGGCGCATCTGAGCATTTATGGGGTGGGGAGTCAACCGTCCCTGTCGCGGGGCACGCCCGCGCCAGGGCCGACACGTCAGGCCGGCAATGATCAGCCGCGCTTGAGCACCAGCGTCAGGATGTCGTAACTGGCCACCAGTTCACCGAGCTGGTTGGTCACCTCCACATCCCAGGCCACCACCCCTTGCGGCTGCCCCAACGGGCTGGTCTTGCCCTGGTCGATTTTGCGCTTGCAGGTCAGGCGCGCCTGGATCGTGTCACCGATCCCCACCGGGTTGATGAAGCGCAGGGTGTCCAGCCCGTAGTTGGCCAGTACCGGCCCTTCACCCGGCGACACGAATAGTCCGGCCGCCGCTGACAGCACGAAGTAGCCATGGGCGATGCGCTTGCCGAACTGCGACTGCTTGGCGGCGATCTCGTCGAAATGCATGTAGAAGTGGTCGCCCGACAGGCAGCCGAAGTTCACCAGGTCCGCCTCGGTGACGGTACGTCGGTGGGTCAGCAGCGACTCGCCGATGCGCAATTCATCGAAGTAGCGACGGAACGGGTGCACCTCGGTCTCGATCACTTCAGCGCCGCGCACGTGCTCGCCAGTGATTGCCGCCAGCATGCTCGGCGAACCCTGGATCGCGGCACGCTGCAGGTAGTGCTTGACCGCCCGCAGGCCACCAAGCTCTTCGCCGCCCCCGGCACGCCCGGGGCCGCCGTGCTTGAGTTGCGGCAGCGG
>NZ_JABWRO010000179.1:0-6963 GCF_014268985.1 Pseudomonas sp. RW10S2
GGGGGGGGGGGGGGTTTTTCTTTGGCTGGACCAGGGCTGAGGCTCACTCAAACCCTGGTTGGTGCGGCACCGGGGGTCACTTCTCTGTAGGAGCGGGCTTGCCCGCGAACACCGGCTTCGCCGGTGCCAGGCACCGCGATGTCTTTTTCGCGGGCAAGCCCGCTCCCACCAATCGCACGAGCGGGCAGGTCAAGCCGCCTCGATTCCAAAGTCCAGCACACTCAGCCCGGTGTCTTGATCCACTTCCGGCAGGTCCTGGTGCGCGTGTCCGCCCAGGGCGCAATACACCAGCCAGCGCTGGTCGTGGACATTGATCGCGAACCCGTCGATCAGCGCCTGCTGCTCGTCGCTCTGCGAGACGAGGTAGAGACGGTCCTGGTTTTCGGCGTGCAGCATGACAAGCTCCGGTCTGCAAAGGCCGACAGGGTGGCCTGTCTGGATGACGAGCGTGTGACAGATGAAATTTAGTGACACTTGGTCGCAAAAAACGAGAGGGTGGGTCAGGCTTGGGTAGAATGCCGGGCTTTGCTTATCGTCGTTACGAGGTTGCGCGATGTCCCTGCAAGTCCTCTGGGGGTTCCTGGCCGCCCATCCCGCCAAGCTGATCAATGTCCTGGCGCTGTTCATCACCTGCCCGGGCGGCCTGCTGCTGCACAGTGCGCGGCGTCGCCAGAGCGATGCGCGTGAAAGCCTGGCTGGCGAGGAAGGGCTGGTCGATGCGTTCGACCTGCGTGTACCGCGCTACTACTACATCCTGGGCTTCTCGTGCTTGGCGATGGCGTTGTTGCTGTCGTGGTTCAGTACCTGGATCTGAACTGCCTACCTGTCAATTCTGCCAGTTGTCGCTTGTGATGCGTGCACGTACGTTGGATCGGCGTGTCAACCATCTCAAGGAGGCAACATGTCGCGTTCAAGCGAAGCGTTTGATGCGGACGTCCTGAAGAAGGCCAAGGCGACCGGAAAGGTCGTTCTGACCGTCAAGGGGACGCCATATGAGATGACCGGCGAACTGAAGTTTGACCAGAAGTCATTCTCCGCCGTGCAGCCGCGGCCCGGTGGCAAACCGCTCAAGCTGGTGTTCAAGTGGACCAACGCCAATGTGTTTGCGCCGGGCACCACCAGCCTGTCTGCTGGTCAGGCGCATGTGACCACGGTCGGTGTTGTGGGGCTTGGCGAAAATGTTCCCGTCCACTCAGGAACACTGCAGATCAGCGAGTTTGTCGACAACCGACGTCTTAAAGGGGTACTGGGGCTGAACCCTGGCAGTGGTTCGGATGCTCTGGAAGCTGATTTCGATCTCACCGTCGTGTAGCGAACATCAGCTGTGCAATCGCCGGTCCCACTACGAACCGGCGCTTGCACCAGGCTCAGACCGCCTCGGCCTGCACCTTCACCTGATACTGGTTGCGCACTGGCGTCGCATACTGCTGCACCAGATACGGCCGGTGCTCCGCAGGGCAGGCTTCCAGGCGGCGCTGCCACTCCTCCTTGGCCCGTGCCAGTTCCTCGGCCGCAAACACCTTCTCTGCAGCGGGTACTTCCAGCGCCGCGTCCTGCCCGTCCCACATCGCGTAGGCCAGGTAGTGCACCGGGAACAGCCGGTAGCCGCCGAGAATCTGCCGGTCGATGGCCTGGGCCAGTTGCTTGGTGTCCTCGTGGTACTCGGTCACTGGCGGTGCGAAGTTGATGTGCACCCGGCCTTTGTAGCCGGTGATGCCCTGGGCGATGCTGTTGTCGTCTTCGCCAGGCACTTTCTTGTAGGTGCCGGTGGTGGCGCGGATGTACAGCTCGCGGGCCTTGGCCTGGTCGCACGGGTCGTATTCGTAGCTGATCGACACCGGGATCAGGTTCAGGCTCTGGATCACGGCGCCGAACGGCTCGTCCTTGCGGCTCATGTGGAACATCTTGAGGATCGCCGAATCGGTGCGATCGTCACCATCCTTGGCGCGGCCTTCGGCCTGGGCGATCCAGATCGAGGCGCCGTCGCTGCGGATGGAGTGGTTGATGTAGGCCGACAGCAACTGGTATGCCGCAAGCTTCTCGCGACGACCGCTGATCGAGCGGTGCACGATGAAGCTCTTGTTCAGACGCATCATGTCGCTGACGAACGGCTTTTGCAGCAGGTTGTCGCCGATGGCGATACGTGGCGTCGGCAGGCCAGCGTGATAGACCGCATAGTTGACGAACGCCGGGTCCATGACGATGTCGCGGTGATTGGCCAGGAACAGGTAGGCACTGCCCGACTTGAGCTGCTCGACGCCGGTGTAGGTGACCCCGTCGGTGGCACGGTCGATGGTGCGGTCGACGTAGTATTCGACCTTGTCCTGCAGGGTCGAGACGCTGGTCACGCCAGCGAACTCCTTGCGCAGGCGCCGGGCGATCAGCGGCTTGAGCAGCCAGCCGAAGGCGCCTGCGATACGCGGGAAGCGGAAGTGGGTGAGGATATCGAGGAATGCCGGGTCGCTGAGCAGGCGCGCCAGAACGGCAGGCACTTCAGCGTCGTCGTAAGGTCGGATGGCATCGAATTCGCCCATCATGCTCTCTTGTTGGAAACGGCTAGAGTAATAAAGTAGGGGCGGGGCCGAAAAAAACGGCTCGGACACACACGGACCCCGTAAACAGACCGGCAATTATACGCATAAGTCACTGCGCAGGCCCCCGATGCTCGAAATCGACTTTTATGACTGCCCTTATTGCGGTGAGCGTGTGGAGACCACGGTCGATATTTCCGCTGGCGACCAGCTCTATACCGAGGACTGCCAGGTGTGCTGCCAGCCCATCGTGTTCATCCTGCAGGTGCATGGTGACGAATGGATGCTCGAAGTGCGCCGCGAGGACGATGCCTGATGCGTCGGATCTACGAACCGGAAAGCCTGATGGAGGCGCAGATGCTGGTAGGCATGTTGGCCAGCGAAGGCGTCGAGGTGCACCTGATCGGCGGCGATCTGGTCGGTGCCATGGGCGATCTGCCGATGCAGGGCCTGCTGGCCCTGGCGGTGGCCGATGAGCAGGCCGGGTACGCACGGCAGCTGATCGATGAGTACAATGCTGCCCAGCCCCTTGCCGGGGACGAGCCGGAGAGTATCCCCGGTACCCTGATCTGCTAGGTTTGCTGTCTTATGTGTGGACGTTACGCCCTCTTTCGCTGGTCCCAGGCTTTTGCCGCCCTGCCCGGGTTTCCCGCCGACCAGCAGGCCCAATGGAACATCTCGCCTGGGGCTTCGGTGCTGATCCAGCGCCGACTCGACGGCCAGTTGCAACTGGCCAGGGCGCGCTGGGGCCTGACCCCGGCCTGGCTCACCGACCTGTCCCGTACCCCCGCCCATGCCCGCGCCGAGACACTCGCCGAGCAGCCGATGTTTCGCGAAGCCTTTCGCCAGCGCCGTTGCCTGATGCCGGCCAACGGTTTCTACGAGTGGCGCGGCACGGCGCGCAAGCGCCCGTACTGGGTGACGCCGGGGGAGGGCGCGTCGTTGTTCTATGCCGCGGTATGGGAGGTGTATCCGGTGCAGGAGCAGGTGTGGCTCAGTTGTGCGGTGGTCACCCAGGCGGCGATGAACCAGCGCCGGCCGCTGATCCTCGACGAGGCCGGGCAGGCGGCCTGGCTGGACCCCGACACACCGCTGGCGCGGCTGCATGAACTACTGGCCAGCCCGCCAGCGGCGTTGCGCGAGCGGGCGCTGGCGCATCTGGTCAACGATCCGACGCTCGATGGGCCGGAGTGTCTGACCCCGGCTTGAGGTCGGTGTCGAGCTTTTCGCCCCACGGGCCCGCGAAAAAAGCGACACGGTGGGTGAGTCAAACCCTGAACTGATTGATCAACCGCCGCTGCTGCTCGGCCAGCTTGGTCAGCTCGGCACTGGCCTGGCTCGATTCGTCGGCCCCGCCGGCCACTTCGCCGGCCACCTGGCCGATGTTGATGACGTTGCGGTTGATATCCTCGGCCACCGCGCTCTGCTGTTCGGCGGCACTGGCGATCTGGGTGTTCATGTCGTTGATCACCGACACGGCCTGGGTGATGCTCTCCAGCGCTTCGGCGGCGCGGCTGGCCTGCTGCACGCTGTCGTCGGTCTTGCCCTGGCTGTCCTCCATTACCTTGACCACATCGCGGGTGCCCTGCTGCAACTGCTGGATCATCTGCTGGATTTCCTGGGTCGCCTGCTGGGTCTTCTGCGCCAGGTTGCGCACCTCGTCGGCAACCACGGCGAAGCCGCGCCCTTGCTCTCCGGCGCGGGCAGCCTCGATGGCGGCGTTGAGCGCCAGCAGGTTGGTCTGTTCGGCGATGGCGCGGATGGTCACCAGGATGGCATTGATGTTCTCGCTGTCGCGGGCCAGGGTCTGCACCACGGTCACCGCGCGGCCGATCTCGCTGGCCAGGACGCTGATCGACTGCGAGGTGTCGCGCACGATCTGCATGCCCTGGTTGGCAGCCTGGTCGGCGTTGCTGGCTGCGTGGGCGGCGTGGGTGGCATTGCGTGCCACGTCCTGGGCGGTGGCGGTCATTTCCTGCACGGCGGTGGCTACCTGGTCGATCTCGGCCATCTGCTTGTGCACGCCCTGGTTGGTGCGGATGGCGATGTCGGCAGTGTGCTCCGAGGAGTCGCTGACTTTCTGCACCGAGGTCACCACCTGGCTGATCATCGCCTGCAGCTTGGCGAGGAAGGTGTTGAAGCCTTTGGCAATGGCGCCCAGCTCGTCGGCGCGATCGCTCTGCAGGCGGCGGGTGAGGTCGCCTTCGCCCTGGGCGATGTCGTCGAGCATCGCCACCATCTGCTTCAGCGGACGGGCAATGCCGTGGGCCAGCAGCCAGATCACCAGCAGGCCGAGGGCGGCGATGCCCAGGCCGACCAGGGTCATGCCGGCGATGTCGGTGCGGCGCTGCTCGCCAAGGTCTTTCTGCAGTTGGTTGACGTCGGCCATGACCGTGCTCAGCGGCATTTCCAGCAGCAGGACCCAGCGCGCGTCGGTGCTGGCGACCTTGAACGGCAGGAACAGCTCGATACGGTCCTTGGCGGTGTCGACTTTATATTGCAGGTCTTCGCCGCTGATGCTGGCCAGGGTTGCGGCTTCGGCAGGGTCCAGCACGTCGCTGGCCTTTTCGCCGAACTTGGAGGCGTCCTTGGTGTAGGCGACCAGGCGACCATTGCTCGACACCAGTGCCAGTTCGCCAGCGCCGTTGTACAGCTGGCGGTCGGCGGCGTTGAGCAGGTCCTGGATGAAGTTCACCGACAGGTCGGCCCCGGCGATGCCCTGGAACTGGCCGTTGACCATGATCGGCTCGACGAACGAGGCGAGCATCACCATCTTGTCGCCAACCTTGTAGGGCGCCGGGTCGATCACGCAGGCCTTCTTGGTTTCCTTCGGGCATAGGTAGTACTCACTGGCGCGTACCCCGGTCGACAGCACGGTGTGGTCGTTGACGTCCACCAGGCGGTCCTGGCCGAGGCTGCCGTCGGCGTTGCGGAACCACCAGGGCAGGTAGCGTTCGCCATTGATGTCGGCGTGATCCAGTGCGTTCGGTTCCCAGCCCAGATACGCACCGAGCACCGTCGGGTTGACCTCCACGGTGCGCTTGAGCAGGTTGTTCAGGTAGGCGCGGTCGATTTGCATCAGCGGTTTGCCGTCGGCGTCCTGCATGCCGAGCATGGCGTTGACCGTGGCCAGGCTGCGGCTGATCAGCAGCGGCGCTTCCAGGCCACGCTGGATCTCGCTGACCTGGGTGCGGGCCAGCGCCGACAGACGCTGTTCGATCACGCTTTCGAACTGCTGCTGGGTGCGCTGCTGTACCAGGTCCTGGGTGCGGGCCCCGGAGTACACGGCGTACAGCACCAGCGCCGCGACAATGCTCAATACAATGGCACCGGCCAGGGCCGCCACGGAAAACTGGATCGACTTGAACTTCATTACCGGAAAGCTCCACGCAAGGAGGTCGTTTTCTTTTGTTATCGGCGTGGTCGAGGGAAAGCATGAGGGGGGGATGAGAGAAATCTTCCCTGCGGCTCTGGCAGGGTCAGGCGAGTGGGCCTAGGATACGCGGCATGTAGAAAGGGAGTGTTTTCATGCGTAAGTCTTTCGTGATCAGCCTGTTGAGCGCCAGCGTTCTGCTGGGTGGTTGCCAGGCGGTCAATACCACCAGCGGCGGAGCGGTTGGCGTCGAGCGCAAGCAGTACATGTTCAGCATGCTGTCGACCGATGAGGTCAACAAGATGTATGCGCAGTCGTACCAGCAGACCCTGGGCGAAGCATCGAGCAAGGGCGTGCTGGACAAGAGCAGCGTCGATGCCAAGCGTGTGCAGGTCATCGCTGACCGCCTGATTGCCCAGGCCCCGCAGTTCCGGCCGGATGCCGCGCAATGGAAGTGGGAAGTCAACGTGATCAAGAGCGACGAGCTCAACGCCAACTGCGGCCCGGGTGGCAAGATCATCGTCTACACCGGGCTGATCGATCAGCTCAAGCTCACCGACGCGGAGCTGGCTGCGGTCATGGGTCATGAAATCGCCCACGCCCTGCGCGAGCATGGTCGCGAGGCGATGTCCAAGGCTTACGGTATCGAAATGGCGCGCCAGGGGGCCGGTGCGATCTTCGGCCTTGGCCAGGACAGCATGGCGCTGGCCGACACCGTGGTGAACTACTCCATGACCCTGCCCAACAGCCGGGCCAATGAGAACGAGGCCGACCTGATCGGCCTGGAACTGTCGGCACGGGCCGGTTATGACCCGAATGCGGCGATCACCTTGTGGAACAAGATGAGCAAGGCCTCCGAAGGCGCGCCGCCTGAGTTCATGAGCACCCACCCGGCCTCGGCCAGCCGCATTGCTTCGCTGCAGGCGGCGATTCCGAAGGTGATGCCGCTGTACCAGGCGGCGAAGAAGTAAAGCGCTCTGCGCTGTGGGGTAGTTGTCTGGTTCAACTATCCCGCGGCTGGAGCAATTCCTGTGGGAGCGGGCTCGTCCCGCGATCACC
>NZ_JABWRO010000018.1:0-58434 GCF_014268985.1 Pseudomonas sp. RW10S2
GGCGGCTGCCGATGCGCTCAAGGCGTCGTGCAGCATCAGCAGCCGGGCCTGGTGCAGACGGGCCGACTTCAGGTACTGCATGGGCGAGGTGTTGGTCACGCTGCGAAAGTGTCGATGGAAACTGGGCACGCTCATGCTGGCCTCGCGGGCCAGCGACTCGACGTCCAGATGCTCCCGGTAGCGGCTGTGAATGGTGCGCAGTGCGCGGGTCACCTTGGCGAAATGGCCGTGCCGACTCAAGGCTGCACGCAGCGAGCCGCCCTGGGCGCCAGAGAGGATGCGGTAGTAGATTTCACGCACCAGCGCCGGGCCGAGGATCTGCGCGTCGCTCGCGATGGTCATGGCTTCAAGAAAGCGCAGTGTCGTGGTCTGCAGCGCATCGTCCATGGGCGAGGCGTACATGCCCCGCGGCGGTTCGCTGCTGCTGCCCAGCAGTTCGTCCACCTGCAAGGTCAGCTCGCTGGCCAGTTGCAGGTCCAGGCGTATATAGATGGCCAGCATCGGCTCGTCTTCGCTGGCATCGGTTTCCATGGTGAAGGGCACAGGAACCGACACCACCAGGTAGTGCCGAGCGTCGTACACATACACCTCGTCACCCAGGTAGCCGCGCTTGCAGCCTTGGCAGAGGATAACGATGCCGGGCTCGTAAAGCACCGGCACATGGCTCAGCGGCCGGTTCGAGCGCAGGAAGCGTACGTCTTGCAGCGCGCTGAGGTTATAGCCTTCCATCGGCGCGAGCTGCGTGAGCAACTGCACCATGCGCGCACAGCGGGTATCGGTCTGTGTCACTGCCCGGTCCTCTGCCTGGCGCTCAACCATCGGTCGAGCAGGTCAGGTCTTGCCATTGATCGATCTCCTGGCTCATGCGCTGCAGCTTGTCGCGCACCAGGCCCAGTGCGTCACTGCCCAGTAGCAGGTGGTCGGGCGGACTGGGGCTGGCGATGACCTGCAGGATCGCCTGGGCTGCCTTGCGCGGGTCGCCCAGCTGCTTGCCGCTCTTGTCCTGGCGTGCCTTGCGGATGGGGTCGAAGCGCTGGTCGTAGTCGGCGATGCTGCGTGGCGAACGCTGCATGGAACGACCGGCCCAGTCGGTACGGAACGAACCCGGCGCCACCGCAGTAACGGCGATGCCGAACGGGCGCAGTTCCTGGCTCAGGGTATCGGAAATGCCCTCCAGTGCGAACTTGCTCGAGCAGTAGTAGGCAATGCCCGGCATCGTGAGGGTGCCGCCCATGGAGGTGATGTTGATGATGTGGCCGGCCCGGCGCTGGCGAAAGTAGGGGACGAATGCCTTGGTGACGGCAACGGCGCCGAACACATTGACCTCGAACTGCCGGCGCATCTCTTCCAGCGGGGATTCCTCGAAAATCCCTTCATGGCCGTAGCCGGCGTTGTTCACCAGCACATCGACGGGGCCGTGAAGCGCCTGCACCTGTGCAACCACAGCGTCTATGCGGGCGAAGTCGGTGACATCGAGGATCACCCCGTGGGCGCGTTCGCTGTTCAGGGCCTGAAACGCTGTCAACGCGCTGTCGTTGCGTACGGTGCCGATGACGCGATGTCGGGCAGCGAGCGCCGCCTCGGCCAGGGCACTGCCGAAACCACTGCTGACGCCGGTAATGAAGAGAGTCTTGCTGTCGCTCATGATCGCGATCCTGGGTAGGGAGTACGCGAGCATGCTAGGTGGATTGGCTGATCGTCCCTATGCCGGGGGCTCTTGAAACCTTGCCCGTTTCTATCAAAAGCGAGCGTGGTGATAACCGCCAGGGATGCTGCAGGCAAAGAAAAGCCCGCTGGGGAGGGCGGGCGAAGTATTTCACGGATGTGGAGCAACTGTGCCAGCCGCGACGTGAAAATGTCGTGAAGGGGGTGTCAAAAAAATACCTACAACGGGCAGGAAACCAGTTTTGGGAAAGCACCTACTGCCAATGGCTATTTAGATGACATGCATCGCTAAAGCGCACCTAGAGAATCCCTTCTTGGTCAATGTCGATCAGCGTCTAGAGGAACGATTCCGTGTGCTTTCAAAAAACCAGAACCATGGGGGTGCTTCTGGCGCTCCTGGCGCTGCAGGGTTGCGCCAGTATCATCAGTGACTCCAAGTATCCGGTGAGTGTCACGAGCAGCCCGGCGGGTGCTAATTTCGAGGTGATCAACAAATCAGGGATGGTCGTTCATCGCGGCAGCACGCCTGCGGTGGTGACGCTGATGTCGGGGGAGGGTTATTTTCGTGGCCAAACCTACACGTTGCGTTTCATGAAAGAGGGGTACCCAGATCGACAGGTCGAACTCGACTCGAGTGTGGACGGTTGGTACTGGGCGAACATCTTGTTTGGCGGTGCTATCGGCATGCTGATCGTCGATCCGCTGACCGGTGCGATGTACAAGTTGCCGGACGGGGTCTCGGCTGATCTGGGGCAGCCGGTGGCGGAGGCGGCGCAGGGCGCGCTTCGGATCGTCTCGATCAATGACCTTGATCCCGCGCAGCGCGCCCAGCTTGTTTCCCTTCAATAAGGGGCGGTTGGACGGGGTGCAGAGAAGGCGGCATGCCCTGCACCCACATTGCGCTGTCAGAAGCCAGGTGCGATCTGCCCTTTGTAGCGGGTCAGGATGAATTGACGCACTTCAGGGGAGTTCAGCGCCTTGGCCAGCTTCTGGATGCCGGGATCCTGCAGGTTGTCCGGGCGCGCCACCAGGTATTCCACGTACAGATCCTTGCCTTTTTCGACAATCAGCGCGCTGCGGGTATCGATCCCTGCCTCCAGCGCGTAGTTGGCGAATACGAATGCCAGGTCCACCTGGTTCACCGAACGCGCCAGCATTGCGCCTTCCAGCTCGCGGATCCTCAGCTTGTGCGGGTTGGCGACGATGTCGCGCTGGGTCGACTGTGGGTTGCTGGGGGCCTTGAGTTCAATCAATCCGGCCTCGGCCAACAGCACCAGGGCACGGCCCGTGTTCACCGGATCATTGGGAATGGCCACGCTGGCACCGTCTGGCAGTTCCGCGAGGCTCTTGTACTTGGCCGAATAGGCACCGAATGGCTCGATGTGCACACCGACCACCGGCACCAGGTCGGTGTGTCGAGTCTTGTTGAAGTCGTCGAGGAAGGGCCGGTACTGGTAGTAGTTGGCGTCCAGGTTCTTCTGTGCAAGCTGCAGGTTGGGCTGGATGAAGTCATTGAACACCTTGATGTCCAGGTCGACACCTTCCTTGGCCAGGACCGGTTTGACGAACTCGAGGATCTCGGCGTGGGGAACGGGTGTGGCGCCGACGACCAGGTGCTCGTTGGCCTGAACGTTGAGGGCGATGACGGCAGCCAGGGTGGCGAGGATTTTCTTCATGGGAATGCTCCGAAAAAGGTCGGGAATCAACGTCGGGTGAAGTGTCTGACGAGGCGATCGCCACTCATCTGCAGGGCCTGAACCAGCAGGATCAACAGCAGTACCGTGACGACCATCACATCGGTCTGGAAGCGTTGGTACCCAAAACGGATGGCCAGGTCACCGAGGCCACCACCACCGATCACACCGGCCATCGCCGTGTAGTCGACCAGCACGATGGCGGTGACGGTGACTGCGGCGATCAGCCCGGTACGGGCCTCGGGCAACAAGGTATGGCGGATGATCTGCCAGGTGCTACCGCCCATGGCCTGGGTAGCCTCGACCACACCTCGGTCGACTTCGCGCAGGGCAGTCTCCACCAGGCGCGCGAAGAACGGTGTACAGCCCACCACCAGTGGTGGAATGGTGCCGCGCACACCGAGTGACGTGCCGACAACCAATGTGGTCAGGGGGATCAGCACGATCAGCAGAATGATGAACGGCAACGAGCGCAGCACGTTGACCACGACCGACATGGCCCGATATGCGGGCGCATTGGCCAGTAACTGGCGTTGCCCGGTGAGAAACAGCAGCACACCCAACGGCAGCCCCAACGCTACGGTAAAGCCCAGCGCCGTGCCGAGCATGCTCAGGGTCTCGAGGCAAGCGAGGCCGATTTCACCCCAGTCCAGATTGGCCAACAGCGCATTCATCGCCCACGCTCCTGGCGCAGCGCAGCCACCGGATGGGGCGCACGCAGGCGATCACCCTGGCCGAACAGCTTGTTGCGCAGGCTGCCTTCGGCATACTCGCGCTTGAACAGGCCGCGCGCCTGCAGTTCGGGGACCAACAGATCGACCACGGCAACGAAGGTTTCCGGTACGACCACGCTGGACAGGTTGAAGCCATCCACGTCAGTGTCTTCGACCCAGGCCTGCAACTGGTCGGCGACGGTCGTGGGCGACCCGACCAACAGCGGGCCGTCGCCGCCCAGGCAGCAATATTCGGCGATCTCGGCAACGGTCCAGGTCCGTGTCGGGTCGGCGCGGGTGAAGCCCTCGACTACCGACTGGATGGCTTCGCTGGGCACCTCGCGCAGGATCTGGTCGGGGCTGTAGGCGGCAAAGTCGATGCCTGTCCAACCCGACATCAGCGAGAGCGAACCACTGGCACTGGCGTACTCACGGTACTCGCGCAGACGGGCCTGCGCGGCCTCGTCGGTTTCGGCGACGATCACCGTGAGCTGTTCAAGGATCAGGATATCGGAGCCCTTGCGCCCGGCAGCGACCGCTGCGGCACGCAGATCGGCAACCTGCTTCTTCAGCACGGTCTTGCTCGGTGCTGCAACAAACACGCATTCGGCGTTGGCTGCGGCAAAGGCCCGCCCCCGGCTGGATGCACCGGCCTGGTAGAGCACCGGTGTGCGCTGTGGTGACGGGGCGCTGAGGTGAAAGCCTGGAACCTTGAAGTAGGTGCCGTCATGGTCGATGCCGTGGACCTTGGCCGGGTCGGTGTAGACACCGCTGGCACGGTCGGCGCGCACGGCATCCTCCTCCCAACTGGTTTCCCACAGCTTGTAGCAGACCTGCAGGTATTCCTCGGCCAGGGCGTAGCGCTGGTCGTGGCTCATCTGCTCGGGCTGGCCGAGGTTGCGTGCCCCGCTGGACAGGTAGGAAGTGACGATGTTCCAGCCGGCACGGCCCTGGGTCAGGTGATCGAGGGTGCTCATGCGCCGGGCGAAAGGAAAGGGGTGTTCGAACGACACCGAGGCGGTCACGCCAAACCCCAGATGCCGGGTGGCTGCGGCCATTGCCGGTACCAATTGCAGCGGGTCGTTCAGCGGCACCTGGGCACCGCTGCGCAGCGCTTCATCGGCATTGCCGGCGTAGACGTCATAGACACCCAGCACATCGGCGAGGAACAGGCCGTCGATGCAGCCCCGCTCGAGGGTCTGGGCCAGTTCGATCCAGTAATGGATATCGGTGTAGCGCGTCGCCTGGTCGCGCGGATGGCGCCACAGCCCAGGCGACAGGTGCCCGACCGTGTTCATGGCAAAGGCATTGAGACGGATCTGCTTGGTCATGGCGCAGCCTCAGTTCCAGTCGTGGCGGGTGGGGCGGACACCGTTCAGGGCCCAGTTACCGACCAGGTGATATTTCCAGCGCACGGGGTCGTGCAGGGTATGCACGCGGGCATTGCGCCAGTGCCGGTCGAAGTTGTGCTGCAGCAGCGAGGAGCGGGTCCCGCCCAGTTCGAACAGGCGGTTGCTGGCCTCAATCGACACCTCGGTAGTCAGCACCTTGGCCTTGGCCACCGCCACCGAAGCGGCGGCGACGTTGTCGTCGTTCGGCGCGGGCTTGGCGGTATCCAGCACCTTGCCGGCACGCTCGAGCAGGGCCTCGGCGGCTTCCTGGCGGATCTCCAGGGAGCCGATCTGGATGATGGTGAGCGGATCCTCACTGGCTTTTTCGACACCGGCATCGATCCACGGACGGGCATGTTCGCGAACAAAGGCGATGGTGTCGTCCAGCGCCGCGCGGCCGATGCCGGCGTCAATTGCCGCAGTGGTCAGCTGGGCGAAGGGGCCGGCGAGTGTAGGGTGCTCGTAGGAGCGGTAGCTGGGGAACAGGTTGAATGCAGGCACGCGCAATCCGTCTAGCAGCACGGTGCCGCTGGAGGTGGTGCGCTGGCCCATGCTGTTCCAGTCGTCGACGACCACCAACCCAGGAGTGCCACGTGGCACAAAGGCCAGTTGTGCCCGGTCCTGTTCGTCCAGGGCCAGTACGCCGATCCAATGGGCATAGAGCGAGCCGGTGCAGTAGCCCTTGCGGCCGTCGATACGGTAGCCGTCAGCTTCGGCGACCAGGCGGGTACGGATGTCCTGGACGGTCTTGCCACCGGTTTCAGACAGTGCGTTGGCAAAGCGATGGCCTTTGAGTACCAGGTCGAAGAAGAGGCGGTGCTGCTCTTCGGTGCCTTGCAGGCGGATGTCTTCGAGCAGGCAGTAGTGGTTTTGCGGAATCTGTCCAAGCGACGGGTCGGCAGCCGAGACGATGGCGATCACCCGCGCCAGGGTGGCGAAGGATACTTCGGCACCACCATAGGCACGAGGCACAGTGATGCCCCACAGACCGCTGTTGGAATAGGCATCGACCACATCAGCCGGGACTTCTCGGCGCCGGTCACGCTCGGCGGCGCCTTCACGCAGCAGCGCGGCGACCTGATGGGCAACGGCGATGGCTTCTGCATCGTCGCGGATGACATGGGCATCCGGCTGGCGGATGTCGTAGGAGGCAGAAACGGCAGGCGTGGACATGGGTTCCTCGGGATACTGTGCGTGTACACAGATCACTGGAGCAGAAACCGTGCCAGCGAATTTATCTCAATAAAATCAGTAGCTTGGTGGATTTTATCGAACGAGGTGTCGCCCCTTGGGCAATCAGCTGTTGGCCAGCTGTTGCTGAGCAGACAGTTGCCAGGGAGACATATCGCTGTACCTGCCGCCCCGCGACGCAGCATCGCTCGAAGGCAAAATGCTATCCCGACGTGTCTATGTAAGGGTTTTGTAAAAAACCATTTAAGAATTGTGAACAACTGTATCCTGAATTGACCTACACCATTGGCCAGACCCATGAACCAACTTCCGTCGCAGCCTGAGGCTGCACGCGGGGCGTTCTCCAGCTTTGAGGCGTGTCGCAATTCCCAGAAAGGCCCTGTGGTGATCCTGGCGTCAGGCGCGTCAGCGAAAGATTTCCCGCTCGAAGATTTTGCCAGCGTCCCGATCATCGCCATGAATGGCTCGATTTCGATGCTGGTGGGCACGGATATGCGCCCATTCTTCTACATTTGCACCGACAAGGACTTCTGCAACCAGCAACCCGAGCTTTTTGCCATGGCGTTGCACTGCAGCCCCCGATTGGCACTGTGGCCGGAGCAGTTCGACCTGTTCGACCTGCCTGACGACACCGAGCGCTACCCGCTGCTCAAGGCCCTGGACCCAACGTTCAGTGAATGGCTGGGGCTCGGGGATGGCCGCTATGCCCGCAACCGCACGCTGTGGAGCAAGCGGGCGCGTTCGATCGGTTTCAGCAGGAACCTCTCATACGGTTTCTTCGATGCCCGGACCGTGGCTTTTGTAGCCCTGCAACTGGCTTACCACCTGGGTTTCGACGATGTGCTACTGGTCGGCGTGGATCTGGACCAGTCGGCAGGGCGCTTTTACGAGACGTCCGGTGGCAAGCGCTCGCCCTGCGGCCTCGACCAGCACTGGGACAGTCGTATCCTGCCGTCACTGACCCTGATGGCGCACCAGGTGATGGGCGAGCGTTTCCGCGTTCATAACCTCTCGGCCCGCTCACGCATCCCCCCGGCGTTGATCCCCAGGATCGACCTGCAGCAGGCCCGTGCCCTCGCGGCCCGAGCGACGGCCGTGGCGTGAGCATTACACGTCAAGAAAGCGGATGCAGCGCCATCGGGCGATAGGTAGAGTGCCGGGGTCGTCAGCCTGTATCAGGAGTTGCCATGTCCAGCACCTTCACTCTCATGCCATCGCCAGTTGGCACCCTGACACTGGTCGCCCGTGGCGAATGCCTGGCCGCCGTGCTGTGGGAAGAGGAGCGTGCCAACCGGGTGCGCCTTGGCGAACTGCACCGTGATGACCAGGCGCCAGTGCTGCGGGAAACTGCCCATCAGTTGGGTGAGTATTTTGCCGGTCAACGCCAGCGCTTCGAGTTGCCCCTGGACTTCGATGGCACTGAATTCCAGCGCCAGGTCTGGGCGGCGCTGCTGACCATTCCTTTCGGCCAGACCCGCAGCTACAGCGATATCGCCCGACAGATCGGCAACCCCGCGGCGGTACGCGCGGTAGGGGCAGCCAATGGCCGCAACCCGATCTCGATCATCGCACCCTGCCATCGGGTGATCGGTGCCTCGGGCGGCCTTACAGGCTTTGCCGGCGGGTTGCCTGCCAAGCAGTACCTGCTGGCGCTTGAGGGCAGGCAGAGCCTGTCGCTGTTCTGAGCGCTCAGCTCAACCACCACGCCAACGCGCACAGCACCAGCGCGAGCACCGAGCCTGCGAACAGGCTGTAGTGCCGCTGCGCCCGTCGGGCATGGCGTTCGACCTCACGCAGGTACTGGCCGGGTGTCGGCGCATCCGGGCGATGGCGCAACCCTTCGGCGATGTCTGCCAGCCTGCCGCGGATCAGCAAACCAACCAGGTAGTAGCAGGAGGCATAGCTGGCGAATGCCAGCAGCAGGTACTTCACGGGGATCCTTCCTTGGGTGATACAAAGGGAGAGGATACCCTCAGCCGCTCGCAACTAACCAGCAAAACTCAGGACGCCGGCCGTGCAGCGAAGCGCTGGCGGAACCAGTCATCGAGCATGGCCTTCTCGGCATACAGGCGATCGCTGCTGCCCACGCGGCCTGGGCGGCTCAGGTACATCTTGTCGCTGACGCGTTCCTCGGCCTTGCGCTCGGGCTGGCCGGGTTGAACGAGGGTGTAGCTCAGGTCGATGGTCGGCCAGGTGATTTCGCGCATGAAACGTACGTTATAGGCCTGACTGTTCCAGGGTTCGTAACGGCCGGCCAGATCGATGTCGCGGATGTCGATGTGTAATCGCTGGCCGGGCTGAAGGTAGCGCTGGCCAAGTTTTTCCAGGTGCCGGGTGAGTGCCTTCATCACTTCTGGGTCGGCGCCGCGCTCATAGCCGGGGCTGTTCAGGCTGGCATCGCGGAATTTTTCCGGGTGATCGAAGCTGACCTGGACCTGCGCGGGCGGGATGCCTTGTGCCATGCTGTCGTATGCCAGCACCAGCAGTGCAGCGCAGGCTAGGGTAGAGCGCATGATGCACCTCCGCGACGGGCTCGTTGTCTCGCCATTCTACGCCTGGTGCCGGCGACACAGCAGAGGAATGATGTAATGGCGCGTTTTCGGCAGCTAGCTACCAACGACAAAGGGCGGGACTTGGCGGTCGGCGATATCCACGGGCACTTCCAACGCCTGCAGGCCGCGCTCGAGCAGGCGGCATTCGATCCCGAGGTCGATCGGCTGTTCAGTGTCGGTGACCTGGTCGACCGGGGCCCGACCAGCGAAGAGGCCCTGAACTGGCTGGCGCATCCCTGGTTTCATGCGGTGCAGGGCAATCACGAAGCATTGGCCATCAGCCACTATCGCGGTGGCCGTGTTGATCTGGACATGTACCGTGCGGCGGGCGGGGGCTGGTTTCTCGACTTGCCCAAGGCTGAGCAGGCGCGCTTCGTCGAGCAGTTCGAACGCCTGCCGGTCGCGCTCGAAGTACAGACTGCCTGCGGGTTGGTCGGCATGCTGCATGCAGACAGTCCGTTCGCCGACTGGGCTGAGCTGCGCGCCTGCCTGCAGACTCGGGACGACCCTGCCGTGCGCGAGGTCTGCCAATGGTCGCGCCGGCGCCTGAAGAGCGCCGATAGCGGACCCATCCAAGGGCTGCGTGCGCTGCTGGTCGGGCACACCCCGGTGCTCACGCACAAAGTATTGGGCAACGTGTGGCACCTGGATACCGGTGGCTGGAGCAGCGGTTTTTTCAGCCTGCTGGATATCGGCACGCTGACGCTGATCAACGAGTGACACATCTGCGACCTTCCCAAAAACGACCACCCACACATTCGGGGTATGTCTGCAGCCAGCCAGACCTCCCATAGTGACCCCATCGGCTCAATCCGGAGCAGTCACACGATGGAGTTGCTATGCGCAAGGCACTGAAGGTGATTGGCGGTCTGTTGCTGGTGTCCTCGACGGCACTGGTGCAGGCAGCGGCAGAGGGGGACAGCAGCAACACGCTCAGGCTGTACAACTGGACTGACTACATCGGTGAAACCACCTTGGCCGACTTCGAAAAGGCCACCGGTATCAAAGTCGTTTACGACACCTTCGATGGCTATGAAACGGTCCAGACCAAACTGCTCACCGGCCGCTCCGGCTACGACCTGGTCATGCTCAATGCGTCGCTGGTACCGCCGCTGATCCAGGCCGGCGTATTCCAGGCCCTGGACAAACAGCAACTGCCCAGTTGGCACAACCTCGACGAGCAGGTGGTCAGCAACCTGCAAGGTTACGACCCTGGCCTGAAGTACTCGGCGCCCTTTACCTGGGGCAGCTCCGGCGTTACCTACAACGTCGACAAGATCAAGGCGCGCATGCCCGACGCACCGATCGGCTCGCTGGCCATGTTGTTCGACCCGGCCATTGTTTCGCGCTTCGCCGATTGCGGGGTGACTTTGATGGACGCCCCCACCGAAGTGATTCCACTGGCCCTGCAGTACCTGGGCAAGGATCCGCGCAGCGCCGCACCTGCGGACCTCAAGGCTGCCGAACAGCTGCTGCTGGGCATCCGCCCCTATATCCGCAAGTTCGACTCGGTCAACTACCTGACTAGCCTGCCCAACGGCGACGTGTGCCTGGCTCTGACCTGGTCGGGTGACTACGCCACCGCCCAGGCGCGTGCGGTGGAGGCGAAGAAGGCTATCAAGCTGGCGTTCTTCATTCCCAAGGAAGGCTCGCTGATCTGGTTCGACAACCTCTACATCCCCAAGGATGCGCCGCACGTCAGCAACGCCCATCGCTTCATCGAGTTCCTGCTGCAGCCACAGACCATGGCCAAGGTGACCAACTTCATCCACTACGCCAACAGCAATGCCGCGGCCACCGCCCTGGTACAGGCCGATATCCGCCAGGACCCGGCGATCTACCCGGACGCCCAGACCCGCGAACGGCTGTTCGCGCAAAAGACCCAGACACCCAAGGACATGCGTGCGATCACGCGGGTCTGGAGCACGGTCAAGACCGGTTTCTGAACATTTTCGAACGATCCTCGCCAAGGAGCTGCCCATGGCCACTTCAAGCAACGCATTCGCTATCGCCAACGATCCATTGGTGGAAGCCGACAAGGCCCATTACATGCACGGTTATCATATGTTCGACGAGCATCGCCAACAGGGCGCGCTGAACATCATCGAAGGCGAAGGCGCCTACATCCGCGATACCCAAGGCAACCGCTTCCTCGATGCCGTTGGCGGCATGTGGTGCACCAACATTGGCCTGGGGCGCGAGGAAATGGCCTTGGCCATTGCCGACCAGGTGCGCAAGCTTGCCTATTCGAACCCGTTCTCGGACATGGCCAACGACGTGGCCATCGAGCTGTGCCGCAAGCTTGCGCAACTGGCACCGGGCGACCTGGACCATGTCTTCCTCACCACAGGTGGGTCTACTGCCGTGGACACCGCCTACCGGCTGATCCAGTACTACCAGAACTGCCGCGGCAAGCCGGGCAAGAAACACATCATCGCCCGCTACAATGCCTACCATGGCTCGACCACCCTGACCATGCAGATCGGCAACAAGGCCGCCGACCGGGTGCCTGAGTTCGACTACGCCCACGACCTGATCCACCACATCTCCAACCCCAACCCGTACCGCGCCCCGGACAACATGGACGAGGCCGAATTCCTCGATTTTCTGGTCGCCGAGTTCGAAGACAAGATTCTCTCCCTGGGCGCCGACAACGTTGCCGCCTTCTTCGCCGAACCGATCATGGGTTCGGGCGGAGTGATCATCCCACCCAAGGGATACTTCGCGCGCATGTGGCAGCTGTGCCAGACCTACGACATCCTGTTCGTCGCCGACGAAGTAGTGACTTCGTTCGGGCGCCTGGGCACCTTCTTTGCCAGCGAAGAACTGTTCGGCGTAACCCCAGACATCATCACCACAGCCAAGGGTCTGACCTCTGCCTACCTGCCGTTGGGTGCGTGCATCTTCTCCGAGCGCATCTGGCAGGTGATCGCCGAGCCGGGCAAGGGGCGCTGTTTTACCCACGGTTTCACCTACAGCGGCCATCCGGTGTGTTGCACGGCAGCACTGAAGAACATCGAGATCATCGAGCGCGAAAACCTGCTGGCCCACGTCAACGAGGTCGGCAGCTACCTGGAGCAGCGCCTGCAAACCTTGCGTGACCTGCCGCTGGTGGGCGATGTGCGCTGCCTCAAGCTGATGGCCTGTGTCGAATTCGTCGCCGACAAGGCAAGCAAGGCACTGTTCGACGATGCGATCAACATCGGTGAGCGCATCCATAGCAAAGCCCAGGCCAAAGGCCTGCTGGTACGGCCGATCATGCACTTGAACGTGATGTCGCCGCCGCTGATCGTCACCCGCGCCCAGGTTGACGAGATCGTCGAAACCCTGCGCCAGTGCATCCTCGAAACCGCGCGCGAGCTCACGGCGCAAGGGTTGTACCAGGGGCGATGAGCAGCCTGCAGCGGGCTGTGCGTGGGCGTGTCCGGCAGGCTAGACTGCCGGGCATGACCCAGGCCTCTCCCGACACACCGATTGCCCTTACCCTCGGCGCGCTGCAGCAGTGGCATGCGGCGCTGCAAAGTGCGTTGGCCCATAGCGAATCACCGCAGGCCCTGCAGTATCTGGCCAGGGCGCTGGGCCAGCTGGTGGCGGTCGAGTCGATGATGATCAGCGTCGAAAGCCAGGGACAGGCGCCGCGCCTGTTGTACCAGCAAGGCATTCCCGATGCCCATCGCGATGCCGTGCTCAACCGCTATTTCGCCGCCGGTTACCTGCTCGATCCTTTCTGCCTCGCGGTGCAGAGCGGGCTGGCTGAAGGTTTCTATCACCTGCAGGACATCGCGCCGGACAACTTCTTCGACAGTGACTACTACAAGGCCTATTACCTGGGCACTGGCTGCAGCGAAGACAGCTACTACATCGCCGACCTCAGCGATGGCCGCAAACTCTCCCTCAGCCTGTTCCAGGGCTGCAGCGGCACACGACTGAGC
This sequence comes from Pseudomonas sp. RW10S2, assembly GCF_014268985.1. Lineage (NCBI taxonomy): Bacteria > Pseudomonadati > Pseudomonadota > Gammaproteobacteria > Pseudomonadales > Pseudomonadaceae > Pseudomonas > Pseudomonas sp. RW10S2. The sequence goes on from NZ_JABWRO010000018.1 coordinate 13,139, forward strand.
GCGCAACAGATCGACCTGTTGCGTGCGGTCGAACCGATGGTGCGCGACCTGCTGGGCCGTTATGCACGGCATAACCTCGAACCCGGTGTCGCGACGCTGGAGCATGCAAGTCTGCAGGCTGCGTTCGACAGCTTCGGCTGCCAGGTGCTGACGGACCGCGAACGGGAAGTCGCGCACATGATCCTGCGCGGGCATTCGGTAAAGTCCACGGCGCAGGACCTCGGCATTTCGCCTGAAACCGTACGCATGCATCGCAAGAACCTCTATCTGAAGCTGGGCATCAACTCTCAGTCTGAGCTGTTCGCTCGCTTTATCGATTGGCTGCGCCAGGGCTAGGGCCAACCCGGGTTCCTGGTTCACGCGAGCTCAATCGGCTCTCCAGCACATTTCGTACAGAGCCTAAGAATCTACTGGGAAAATCTAAGGTTCTAGTATGTAATTACAGCCTACATACCACGGTACGAAATCGTAGGAGCAAGCATGGCCCGGGGCGGCATCGACAAGGCGGCAGTACAGCAGGCACGGCAGGCGCTGATCGCCCGGGGCGAGCATCCGAGTATCGATGCGGTACGCATCGAGCTGGGCAACACCGGCTCGAAAACCACCATTCATCGCTACATGAAGGAGCTCGAGGCGCTGCAACCGCTGGCAGATAAACACTCACCGGCGCTCAGCGACACGTTGGGGCGTTTCGTCGGCCAACTGGCCGAGCAGTTGCGCGAGGAAGGGGAGGCGCGTATTCGCGACGCGCAGGCCGAATTCGATAAACAGCGCGAACAGTTGCAGGCGCAGTTGCAACTCGCCCAACAGGCGCTCGCTGCTGCTCACCAGCAACAACAGATTCAGGCCAGCGCCCTTGCGGCCGAGTCGGAAAGGCTCGAAACGGCGCTGACCACCCTGCAGGCCGAGCAACTGCGCAGCGCCAGCCTCAACCAGTCCCTGGGCGAACTGCAGCTCAGGCTGGCCGACAAGGACGAGCAGTTGCAGCAGTCGCAAGGGGAGTTGCGTCAGTTGCAGCAGGACGCGATCGCCCGCCAGGAACAACTGACACACCTGCACCGTGAGAATGAGCGCCTGCTGACCGAATGCCGACAGGCCAGCGCCCAGCACAAACAACTCGACGAACAATTGGAGCAGCGCGATGCCCAGGTTCAAGGGCTGCGCTCGATCCTGGCCCAGGCGCAGGGGGCGAGCGAGGAGGTGCGTCGGCAGTTGGACGGCGAGCGTCAGGCGCTGGTGGGTCAGCGTGACATCTGCGCCGAACAGATGCGCCTGATCGAGCGTCTGCAGGATCGTCTGATACAGAGCGAGGCACGCTGTGCGCAGCTGGAGTCCAGGCAAAGGGCGCGTAGATGAATCAAACTTCGCCAGGCCCGCGCTTTCTTCTGTAGACACCGTTACGGAGAACGCACTATGAGCGAACAGAAACGTCCACACCCCGCGCAAGGGCCTCACTCATCCGACAAGGCGTCCAGCAAGCAGGATCTGGGTTTTGATCCGGACTCCCCCGACCTGGAGGATCCGCAAGTCGACCCGCAAGGTCCGGCAAAGCCACCCCGTGATCACGAGAAGAAAGGTAAGTGATCGAGTCATGACCTTCTGGGCGTGCGCACGCGGCAGCACGTGCCGCGCCCGCAGGCCCGATGGTTCAGTTGTCGAGCTGGCGCGCTGCGTCTACGCCGGCACTGGACAACTTGATTGGATAACGCACGCTGATCTGGTGATCGGCATCGACATTGACGCTGCCATCATGGATCAAGCCGGCCTCCTGAAGCGTCTTGAGCATTCCGGCCACCGCCTTTTCGCCGCGGTAGTTGTCCAGCACTTCCTTGCCCAGGCCTTCAGGGTGGGCGTGCAGTAGCCGAGTCAGTACTTCGGCGCGCAGAGCATCATTACTCATATCAAGCCTCTCTGGTTACCTGTGGATCACTTGCCGTGCTTGGCCTGAAGCTGTTTGGCGTGCTCCAGGTGCTTCTCGAGGGTGGGCAGGGTCTCGCTGGCGAAAGCCTTGAGCTGCGGCTTGTCGGACGATGCGGCTTCCTTCTTGAACAGCTCCACGGCTTTCTCGTGGGCATCGACCTGATTGTTGACATAGGACTTGTCGAACGACTCGTCGCGCCATTCCAGGATCATCTTCTTGACCTTGTCGGTGAGCGCAGCCTCGTCAGGCACGCTGATATCCAGCTTGCGGGCGATATCACCGAGTTTCTGGTTGGCCTGGGTGTGACCGGTGACCATCTGCTGGGCAAAGGTCTTGATCTCCGCGTCCTTGCTCTTTTCCAGCGCCAGGTTGCCGGTTACGACTTCAGCGATACCTGCCTCGGTCGCCGCATCGACGAAGTCGTCGGAGGAAGCGGCCATCACCTGCACCGAGACAAGGCCCATGGCCATGCACAGACCGGCTCGCTTGAGGAACAGAGTATTCATGTGTCTCTCCTTGTCCGTGGTCGCGACATCGGTGTCGCAAACGGTTGAGCGCCGGTCGGCGGCGAAAGTTTGAAATTTCTCACCGGCGTCATGCTCTGCGGGAGAGGAATGAGGGGAGGGGGTTGCAAGTAAACTGTTATAACGTAACATTTGCTGAAATCAGCTTGTCTCAGGAAACCTACCGTGATCCGCAGAAACCCCTCCGGCCACCTCCCACAGATCGCCGAATCAGCCTACATCGACAAGACCGCGATCATCTGCGGCAAGGTCATCATCAAGGACCATGTGTTCGTCGGCCCCTACGCGGTCATCCGCGCCGACGAGGTGGACGCCACCGGGGACATGGAGCCGATCGTCATCGGCGCCAACTCCAACATTCAGGATGGTGTGGTCATTCACTCCAAGTCCGGAGCGGCGGTGAGCATCGGCGAGTACACCTCCATCGCCCACCGCTCCATCGTGCATGGCCCCTGCGTGGTCGGCGATCGGGTGTTCATCGGCTTCAACAGCGTGCTGTTCAATTGCCGCGTGGGTGATGGCAGCGTCGTGCGTCACAACTCGGTGGTCGACGGTCGCGACCTGCCAGAGCGCTTCTACGTACCGCCCACCGAACATATCGGCCCGCACACCGATCTCGATCGCTACCCACCCGTCAGCGTGTCGGCCTCGGAGTTCTCCGAGGATGTCGCCCGCACCAACATCGACCTGGTCCAGGGCTACAAGGCCCTGCAGAACGAGTTCTGATCATGGCCGACCTGCTGATACGCAACGCACGGCTGGTCAACGAAGGGCGCGAGTTCGAGGCTGACCTGCTGGTCGCCCGTGGGCGCATCGACAAGATCGCCGCGAGCATCGAAGGCGTGCGCGCTAAGGTCGAGATCGATGCGCAAGGGCAATGGTTGCTGCCGGGCATGATCGATGACCAGGTGCACTTTCGCGAACCCGGGGCAGGGCACAAAGGGAGCATTGCCAGTGAGTCGCGGGCTGCGGTGGCGGGTGGCATCACCAGCTTCATGGACATGCCCAACACCGACCCGCCAACCCTCACCACTGCGGCGCTGGCCGACAAGAAACGCCGCGCCGCGGCCAGCTCGCAGGCCAACTACGGTTTTCACTTCGGCGTCAGTCGCGACAACCTGGACACCATCGCCGCGCTCGATCCGCGTGAAGTCGCTGGGGTCAAGGTGTTCATGGGCGCGTCCACCGGCAACATGCTGGTGGACGACCCGCAGGTGCTCGAGCGGCTGTTCATCTACTGCCCGACCATCCTGCTGGCCCACTGTGAGCACACCCCGAGCATCCTGGCCAACGAGGCGCTGTGGCGTGAGCGCCATGGCGAATTCATTCCTGCGGCCGCTCACCCGCTGATTCGCGATGCCGAAGCCTGCTATCGCTCCTCGTCGATGGCCGTGGACATGGCCAGGCGTTTCGGTACACGCCTGCACGTACTGCACCTGACCACCGCGCGCGAACTGGCGCTGTTCGCCGCTGGCCCGGTACGCGACAAGCACATCACCGCCGAGGTCTGCCTGCACCACCTGCTGTTCGACGACAGTGACTACGCGCAGCTCGGCCATCTGATCAAATGCAATCCGGCCATCAAGACCCGTGCCGACCGTGACGCACTGCGCCAGGCGCTGGCCGGCGATGTGATCGACGTGATCGGAACCGATCATGCCCCGCATACGCTCGAGGAAAAGCGGCGAGTCTATGGCCGTGCGCCCTCGGGACTGCCGTTGGTGCAGCATGCCTTGCCGGCAGCGCTGGAGCTGGTCAGCGAGGGTGTGCTGAGCCTGACCCAGTTGGTCGACAAGACCAGCCACGCAGTGGCCCGCCTGTTCGCCATACGCGAGCGCGGTTTTCTGCGCGAAGGTTACTGGGCGGACCTGGCGCTGGTCGAGCGCCTGGCGCAACCGCGCCCGGTCGCCGATGATCCGATCCTGGCCCACTGCGGCTGGACACCTTTTCAGCATCGACACCTGCAGCATGTGGTGCGTACCACCGTGGTATCCGGCCAGCTGGCCTGGCACCAAGGCCAGGTGCAGCCACGCTGCCAGGGCCTGCCGCTGATGTTCGATCGATGACTCCTTTATTGCACGAGTGTGCCCCCATGACTGAAGAAGACTTGCTCCGCCAGCCGGCCGAGGCCTACATGAACGAGCCCCAGCGCCAGTACTTTCGTAACTTGTTGCTGGGGCAGCGGGTGGAGTTGCAGGAGCGCATAGAGCAGGACTTCCAGGCGTTGCGCGAGCAGGAAGTGCACAGCGACCCGGCCGATCTTGGCAGTGCCGAGGAGGAGCGGCACTGGCAGTTGCGCACCCTTGAGCGAGAGAAGCGCCTGCTGGACAAGATCGACCAGGCGTTGGAGCGCCTGGCCAAGGGGGATTACGGCTGGTGTGAGGAAACCGGCGAGCCGATCGGCCTGCGCCGCCTGCTGCTGCGTCCGACCGCGACCCTGTGCATAGAAGCCAAGGAGCGGCAGGAACTCAGGGAACGGCATTTGCGCGATGATGCCTAGTCGACCACCACGGGCTGGGCGTAAAGCTGCCAGCGCACTGAACTGACGCCTTTCTCCAGGCTCACCCGGCTCACCAGGCGCTCCAGTTGTGCAGGCGCCTGTGGCGTGCCCAGCAGTTCGGCGCGCACCTCCAGGCGCAGCGGGTCGTGCAGGTCTTCGCTGTGCAGCGACTGCAGGCGCAGGCCCGGGTCACTGAGGCTGTGCAGCATCAGGCTGCGCACCTGGATCTCGTCTTCTGCCCGGCAGACGATGCGCACCTCGAAGCGTTGCTCGACTTCACTGGCGGGCACGACGTCCTGGCGGTCCAGGCGCTGGGCGATGTCGCGCAGCAGGATGTTGGCACACAGCACCACCAGGCTGCCCAGGGTTGCCTCCAGCAACAGCCCCAGGCTGCACAGCACACCGATGGCCGCGGTGCACCAGAGCGTGGCAGCGGTGTTCAGGCCGCGCACGTTGAAACCATCGCGCATGATCACGCCACCACCGAGAAAGCCGATGCCGGACACGACATACGCGGCGATGCGCGAGGCGTCGCTGGGTTCCATGCCGGGTACCGCCTGGGTCATCAGCACGAACAGGCAGGCACCGGTGCTGACCAGCGCATTGGTGCGAAGGCCGGTCAGGCGCTGGCGCAGTTGACGTTCGGCACCGATCAGGGCGCCGAGTACGAGGGCCACGCTGACGCGCAGCAGAAATACTTTCCAATCCATAGCAAACCTCTTTCCACGGGCAACGGCCCGCACATGCGCCACTGGCAAATGTGACGCCAATAAAATGAATGAGCGCGCAGGACCACTACACTCGCCGGCAAGCGCTGGCTGAGCGGGGAAAGAAGAGGGGAAATCTGCCTTCGCAGGCGAGATGGACCGCCGTCTACCGTATTCGGCAAGACAGCGGCAGGAATGCTGCCGGACTAGCTTGCCGTGTGGACCTGTCGCAATCGACTGGGGCTACTGTCCAATGCAGGACTCCTGTAGGGGATGCATAAGTGCGTCGCGGACCTTACGCCTACAGTTGCGCAGAATCAAGGGCGAATTCATGACAATTGCTTCATTGCCGAAACCTCCTACCGTTTCCGGTGCGTTCATCAGCGGTGGTAACCTTGGCGCCTTTCACCATACACGCCGGACTGTCCCATGCTGTTCAACATCGCCGTGCTGCTCGCCACCCTGGTGGCCATGGAGGGTGTCGGCACACTGGCCCACAAGTACGTCATGCACGGCTGGGGCTGGTGGCTGCACCGCTCGCACCATGAGCCGCACCTGGGTGTGCTCGAGACCAATGACCTCTACCTGGTGGCACTGGCCCTGATCGCCGCTGGCCTGATGGCCCTGGGCAAGGCCGGCTACGTGCCCCTGCAGTGGGTCGGTGGAGGTGTCGCGGGCTATGGCGTGCTGTACGTGGTGGCCCACGACGGTTTCTTCCATCGGCACTGGCCGCGTAAACCCAAACCCATGCAGCGCTACCTCAAACGCCTGTACCGGGCGCATCGGCTTCATCACGCGGTGAAAGGGCGCGAAGGTAGCGTGTCGTTCGGCTTCTTCTACGCGCCGCCGCTGCGCGAGCTCAAGCGCCAGTTGCGCGCGCGGCGGGGCGACTGAGTCGCGCAGGTTTCAATTCGTGGTTTCCTGCACGGCAATGGCCTCTTTGTGCCCTCGACTCACCCACCAGCCAAAGGCTGCAGCTGTGAAGAACATGATCAGGCTGTAGATCGCTGCCGGCACGGCCATGGTGGGGTTGTTCAGCAGGCTGGGACTCAACGCCAGCGCGATGGCCAAGGTGCCGTTGTGAATGCCGATCTCCATGCCGATGGCGATCGCCTGGCGTTTCGGGATGCGCAACAGGCGTGGCACCCAATACCCCAGCCCCAGGCTGATCACGTTGAACAACAGCGCGGCGACACCCACCACCGGCGCGTACTCCATCACTGTCTGCCAGTCCTTGGCCAGTGCCAAAACGATGGTGAAGGCCAGGAACAACGCCGCTACCAGCTTCATCGGTTTCTCCATCCGCGCGGCAAAGCCCGGTGCGTAGCGGCGGATCAGCATGCCCAGGCCCACGGGCAGCAGGACGATGGCAAACACCTGCATGACCTTGGCAAATTGCAGCGGGATGGCCTGGTCCGACTCCATGAAGTAGATCAGCGACAGGTTGACCAGCAGTGGCATGGTGAGGATGGCGATCAGCGAGTTGACCGCCGTCAGCGTGATGTTCAGTGCCACGTCGCCATGTGCCAGGTGGCTGAACAGGTTCGCGGTAGTCCCGCCCGGCGATGCGGCCAAGAGCATCAGGCCCACTGCCAGCGCGGCCTCCAGGCCAAACCCGTTGGCGATCAGGAAGCAGATGAACGGCAGCAACAGAATCTGACAGGCCAGGCCGACCAGCACGGGCTTGGGATATTTCACCACTCGGGCGAAGTCGGCGAGGGTCAGCGACAACCCCAGGCCTAGCATGATGATGCCCAGGGCGATGGGCAGGAAGGCTGTCAGCAAGGGGGAGGCGGTCATCGGCATGCTCGTGGGTGAAGGATTCCGGACAGTGTAGGCAGGCTCCATCGATCAGCTAATCGCAAAGTGCCGGCCTTTGGTAACTGATTGTTTCTGGATGAGCCACACCTCGCCGCGACCTGACGCGTTGCGATGGGCTGCCGAGCACAGTAGGATTCGCGCTTTTGCCGAAGGATTAGCTCGTCATGTCGTTCCAGCAAGGTCTGCTCGCCACTCCGGTGCCGGCCCACGCCCGTCACCTGTTCTTTGCCCTGCATACGGGGGAGGCGTTGCCTGCCGTTCTGGATGCCTTGTTGCAGCAAGTCGACGGCCACAGCCTGATCCTGGCCGTCGGCGCGCCGCTGGCCAAGGCACTGGGGCGCGATGTCCCGGGCTTGCGCAGTTTCCCGCAGCTGGACGCAGCGGTCGAAAATCCGGCCACCCAGCATGCCCTGTGGCTCTGGCTGCGTGATGACGCGCGTGGTGATCTGTTCCTGCGTGCCCAAGCCCTGGAGCAGGCCCTGGCGCCGGCTTTCACACTGGTCGACAGTGTCGATGGTTTTCTGCACCACGGCGGACACGACCTGACCGGCTATGAAGACGGCACCGAAAACCCGCGGGACAACGATGCTGTCGACGCAGCCATCGTGGCGGGCGAGCAAGCGGGCCTGGCAGGTTCCAGTTTCGCTGCGTTCCAGCTGTGGAAACACGATCTCAACTACTTCAAGTCGCTGCCTCAGCCAGAGCAGGATGACATCATTGGCCGTCGCCTGAGCGACAACGAGGAGCTGGAAGACGCGCCGGAGTCGGCCCACGTCAAGCGTACCGCGCAGGAAAGCTATGACCCCGGGGCCTTCATGGTGCGCCGTTCGGTGGCCTGGGCCGACAACCGTGGCGCAGGGCTGGCCTTCGTTGCCCTGGGCCGCTCGTTCGATGCCTTCGAAGTCCAGCTGCGGCGCATGAGTGGCCTGGAAGATGGCGTGGTCGATGCCTTGTACCGCTTCAGCCGACCACTGACCGGCGGCTACTACTGGTGCCCGCCAATGGGGGCTGAAGGCCTGGACCTGCGCCTGTTGCTCGGTTAAATATCCCGATACAGAATCGCTGCGCATCGCAGGGTCGAGCGACTAGCCTTGAAGGTTTCCCCCTGTAAACGGGAGCCTTCTTCATGTACGCACGTCGCGATGTCCTGCGTGCCAGCGCCGCGCTTGGCGCACTGGCCCTGAGCCCTTGGCTGCGCGCCGAGTCCGGCAGCGGCCTGCTGACCCGCAAGATCCCCGCCACCGGTGAGGCCTTGCCGGTCATCGGTGCCGGCACTTCCGGCAGTTTCGAGGTCCAGGCCGACTCTGCCCAGTACCAACAGCTCAAGCTTGTGCTCGAGGCGTTCTTCAAAGGCGGCGGCAAGGTCATCGACACCTCGCCCAACTACGGCGGTGCCGACGCCATTCTCGGCCAGTTGCTGGAGGAGGGCGGCTGGCACCGTCAGTGTTTCATCGCCACCAAGATCGCTGCCGACAGCCGGGAAGGGGCCGAACGGCAATGGGTGCAAAGCCTTTCCAGCCTGCGCACCGACAAGGTCGACTTGCTGCAGATCCACAACCTGCGCGACTGGCAGACCCAGCTACCCTATGCCCGGGAGTTGAAGCAGCAAGGCAAGACGCGCTATGTGGGCATCACTCACTATCTCAACAGTGGGCAGGATGAGGTGGCGCGCATCGTGCGCAGCGAGCCGCTGGACTTCATCCAGATCAACTACTCGGTGAACGCTCCGGATGCCGCGCGCGAGCTGCTGCCGCTGTGCCAGGACAAAGGCGTCGCGGTGCTGGTCAACCGTGCTTTCGACGATGGCCGGCTGTTCGCCCGGGTCAAGGATCAGGCATTGCCATCTTGGGCGGGCGAGGCGGGTATCGGCAGTTGGGCGCAGCTGTTCCTGAAGTTCGCCATCAGTCACCCGGCGGTGACCACGGTAATTCCTGCGACCGGCCGCCCGGACCGTCAGCTTGACCAGCTCAAGGCTGGCAGCGGGCCGTTGCTGAGCGAAGCCCAGCGCCAGGCGCTCATCAGGCAATTTGCCTGACGCCATGAGCGACTTGCGGCGGCGCCTGGACCAGAGCCTCAACATCCAGCCCGGCGAAGGCCCGGCAGTGGTCGCAGGCCTTGCGCTGTTCTACCTGCTGTTCACGGGGTATTTCATGCTGCGCCCCGTCCGCGAAACCATGGGCGTGGCAGGAGGTGTGGACAATCTGCAATGGCTGTTCACCGGCACCTTCATTGCGACCCTGGCCTGCCTGCCGCTATTCGGCTGGCTCGCTTCACGGGTGAAGCGGCGGCGCATCCTGCCGTGGACCTACGCCTTCTTTACCAGCAACCTGCTGTTGTTTGCTGTGCTCTTTGCCCGTGATCCAGATGACCTCTGGAATGCACGGGCTTTTTATATCTGGCTGTCGGTGTTCAACCTGCTGGCCATCTCCCTGGCCTGGAGCGTACTGGCAGACCTGTTTTCCAGCGAGCAGGGCAAGCGCCTGTTCGGCCTGCTGGCGGCGGGTGCAAGCCTTGGCGGCCTGAGCGGGCCGATTCTTGGCACTCTGCTGGTTTCTCCCCTCGGGCACGCGGGTTTGTTGGTGCTGGCGGGCGTCTGCCTGCTTGGCAGCATAGGCGCTGCTCTGTACCTGCAACACTGGCGTGAGCTGAATCCGCTGCCGACCAGCACCGCGCATCCGAGCTCTCGGCCGCTGGGCGGGAATCCGTTTTCCGGCGCCACCGCCGTGCTGCAGTCGCCCTACCTGCTGAGTATCGCGTTGTTCGTCATACTGCTGGCCAGCGTCAGCACCTTCCTGTATTTCGAGCAGGCCCGTATCGTCAGCGAGACGTTCAGCGACCGTGCACGGCAGACACAAGTCTTTGGCCTGATCGACACAGTCGTGCAAACGCTGGCGATACTCACCCAGGTCTTTCTCACCGGACGCCTGGCCCGGCGCCTGGGTGTCGCTGTGTTACTGGTGGGCGTGCCACTGGTGATGGCGGTCGGTTTCATCTGGCTGGCGTTGGCGCCGGTATTTGCGGTGTTTGTCTTTGTGATGGTCATGCGTCGTGCAGGTGAGTACGCCCTGGTTCGCCCGGGGCGCGAGATGCTCTTCACCGTTTTGCCCGCCGACGAGAAATACAAAGCCAAGAACTTTATCGACACCGTGGTCTACCGCGGCGGCGATGCCTTGAGCGGTTGGGTCAAGCGCGGCCTGGACCTGCTGGGCGAGCATCCGCAGTTGGCCATGTCGATCGGCGCCATCCTCGCGCTTGGCTGGGGCGTTACCGGCGCCTGGCTGGGCCGTCGCCAGCGTAGCCTCGAAAACGCTCCGTAACTCAAAGGACCTCGCGCCAAATACAGCGCCGCTGCACCTTTAGCGCCACCGGTCTGCCAGATCGGTAATAAACCGAATCCCCTGCTGCTGCGATGCTCCGAACTGATGTACGGCAAACGCCCGTGCATATCCCACAGCCACAAGAGGTGCAAGACCATGGCCAATAACCAGAACAAGACTGGCAGTCAGGGTGGTACCAAAAATCCTGGCAACTTCGCCAACGACCGGGAAAAAGCGTCCGAAGCCGGTCGCAAAGGCGGCCAGCAGTCCGGTGGCAACAAGCAGAACGACGACATGGGCCGCAAGGGCGGCCGCTCGTAAGTGATGCTGCGCGGTGCCGGGGTAGCTCGGCACCGCAACAGTAGGCTGAGGCAAGAATTTCGGGTTTGTACCCGTAGTTATTTTCCGGATCAATCTGCGCTCGTGCGCGGCAGGCAGGCAATCCTTGCCTGCCTCGAAACTTCACCGGGAGGCGGAGGCAGCAGTCGTGCTCGGCCTCAGTGCGGCGCGCGCACGATGGTCTTGAGCAGGTCTTCCGGGCTGATGTGCCCAACCACCTGGCTCACCGCGCTGCCTGGGGTTGGCAGGTCGATGATGTGGTCTTTCATCCGGCCGACCACGTGCATTTCGCACGGCTTGCAGTCGAATTTCAGGGTCAGCACTTCGTCGCCATGAATCAGCTGCATTGGCGCGACCTTGGTGCGTACACCGGTAACGCCCTTGGCCTGCTTGGGACACAGGTTGAAGGAGAAGCGCAGGCAGTGCTTGGTGATCATCACCGGCACCTCGCCGTGCTCCTCGTGGGCCTCGAACGCTGCATCGATCAACTTCACCCCATGGCGATGATAGAAGTCACGGGCTTTCTGGTTATAGACGTTGGCCAGGAACGACAGGTGCGCTTCGGGATAGACCGGGGGAGGCGTGGTCTCGGCCTTGCGGCTACCGCGCGGGTGCGCCTTGACCCGTGCCTCGGTGAGCATTTCGATAGCCTCACGACGCAGGGCCTTGAGTTGCGAGTTGGGGATGAAGTACGCCTGCGGGGCATCGAGCTCGATGGCCTCGGCGTGGTACTGGGTGGTGCCTAGTTGGCCCAGCAGGTCGTGCAACTGATCCAGCGCCTGCTGCGGTTTGTTGGCCGCGCCGAACGGGCCGTCCAGGGCAACCTGCACGGTGACGCCTTCCTCGCTGGTGACACTCAGCGCCAGGCGTTGCTCGGTCAGCACGACATGCCACTGAACCGCGACGCGGCGCTCGGACGAGGTGCGTTGCAGCGCCTGCTGCCAGTTATGGTCAAGGTTGCGCGACAGTGGGTGATTCGGCCGCAGCTTGTGCAAGCCTTCGGGCATCTCGTTGGGTTCGACGCGATAACGGTAGCGTGTCTGGCCATCGTCCTCGAACTCGCCACGTGGCTCGGCGATGTTGGCCCGGAAGCCCACCACTTCACGCTTGACCAGCACGTTCAAGCCGTCACCGTTGGTCAGCGGTACCTCGGTGACCACCATCAGGTCACGCTTGCCGACCTTTTCCACCACACCCACTGGCAAGCCGGTGAAGGTGGGCGAATCGAAGGCACCGATGTCGATCTTGCGGTCGCTGACGAAGTAGTCGGTGCTGCCGCGGTGGAAGGTCTTGTCCGGGTCGGGTAGGAAGAAGTGCTGGGTACGACCGCTCGATGCGCGGGCCAGGTCCGGGCGATCTTCGAGAATCGCATCCAGCTCCTTGCGGTAGTGGGCGGTGATGTTCTTCACATAGCCCATGTCCTTGTAGCGGCCTTCGATCTTGAATGAGCGCACGCCGGCGTCGACCAGGTCACGCAGGTTGGCGGTCTGGTTGTTGTCCTTCATCGACAGCAGGTGCTTCTCGAAGGCAACCACCCGGCCCTGATCGTCCTTGAGGGTGTAGGGCAGGCGACAGGCCTGGGAGCAATCACCGCGGTTGGCGCTGCGGCCGGTCTGGGCGTGGGAAATGTTGCATTGGCCGGAGAAGGCCACGCACAACGCGCCGTGGATGAAGAACTCGATGGCAGCATCGGTCTCGGCGGCGATGGCGCGGATCTGCTGCAGGTTCAGTTCACGGGCCAGCACCAACTGGGAGAAGCCGGCCTGGTCGAGGAATCTGGCGCGCTCTAGGGTGCGAATGTCGGTCTGTGTACTGGCGTGCAACTCGATCGGTGGGATGTCCAGCTCCATCACCCCCAGGTCCTGGACGATCAATGCATCGACACCGGCGTCGTACAGCTGGTGGATCAGCTTGCGTGCAGGCTCCAGCTCGTTGTCGTGGAGGATGGTATTGATCGTGGTGAAGACCCGCGCGTGGTAGCGCCGGGCGAACTCCACCAACTCGGCGATATCGCTGACCTCGTTGCACGCGTTGTGCCGCGCGCCGAAGCTCGGTCCGCCGATATAGATGGCGTCGGCGCCATGCAGAATGGCCTCGCGGGCGATGGCCACATCGCGGGCAGGGCTGAGCAGTTCCAGGTGATTCTTTGGAAGGGACATGTCGTTATAGGTTCGTGCTGTCACGGTTTAGGGCGGCATTGTAGCGATGAATTGCCGCGCAGGCACCCGTGACGTTCCAGGCGGGCATACTCGGCAGCGACGGGCCTGCTCTCCTTGACGCAGCCCCGTCATCCGCCCACGTGTCAGAGAGCCGGAGCAGTTTGCTCCGCTTGCCATTGCGTCCTGCTGGACGCTTTGCCACAGATAGGCGTCAGCTGTACGCTCAGCGATTGATCCAGGTTCGCATCAAACACTGGAATCATCATCTGGGCACTGCAGCCAGCGACCCGATCCTGACTGATGACATTACCTGCGCGAGTAATCGACACCCATGTGCCTTCAGGCGCTACTACCGATTCCGGAGGCGACCAGGTGACATCCACGACCCCTACTCTCGGTCGGAGCAAGGTAACCAATGGAGTCCCAGTAACCATCGGCACCCAATCGCCTTCCGTTCCTACCCCAGACCCAGGATAGGCAATGACCTGACACACCCACTTCTTGTCGGTCCTAAGCGGCGCTTTCAGCGACAAGCGCTCGTGGGTCCGGGGGGCATCGACGCGCGCAGAGGCGGCGACCATGGCGGTCTCTGGCGAAAACACCTGCACGATGTAGTGAGTGATCTCCAGACTGTTCGACATGTTCCAGGCCACATCGACGCCCTCGTTGTCCAACACCACTGAGGTGATGTCGGGCCTGTCTGCTACGACGCGCAAAGGCTTGGTGCTGATGCCTGCGCCTTTTGCAGTCAGGGCCGTGAGGGTAAAGCTGAACGCATCAAACTCCGGCAGTGGCGAGGACAGTGGCAAGTCGGCGAGCTCGTATCCCGCGGGCAGGGCCATGTCGTAATGCGTGCCGGTAAGCGCACTGTGCAGGCTCAGCTGGTATTGCACGATCTCTCTGGGGTCCAGGGAAAACCATGCGACTGCGATGCGGTTTCCACCACGATAGAGCGGGCTCTGCTCCAGATTCGGCGGGGTCATGCATGACGGGAAATGAATCAGCTCCGATCGAGCGCGGGTATTCTCGCGAACCACAGCCTCCACGCCGACTGTCCAGCCTTGGTCATTGCCCAGCCCCCCGCCCAGTTGCGAATTGCCCACGACAGCACTGGCGCTACCCGCTCCACTGATTGGAATGACGAATGTCGTACCGCTGATCGTCGATGACACGACGATCTCATAGCCCAGAAGAGCCTGGCTGGAAGGCTGCCAACCAACGCGCAGGGTCTCGCCATCGTATATCGCCGAGTGCAGGATCGGCTGGAGGGTTGGCAGGGGCAGTGGAGCGCTGCTCTCTGTTTCCCCACTCTCCCGCAAGGCGATCACGGTGACGCGATATTCACGTATCGCGCTCAGGGGTTCGGACAGAGGTAATACGCCAACGGTAGCTGCACCGTCTGGAATGAATTGGTGTTTCAACGGCGTCCAGCCGCCTGTGTCCTGATGACCCAATGTGATCACCCAACCTGCAGGCGTGTCCAATTCGAGAGGGCTCCATGCCACACGCAGGCAGTCTGTCTCGTAAACGGCCTGAACGATGGAGAGCCTGAGTGCATCGTTACCGCGTTGCATTGCCGACCTCCTGTGAAGTGCCGCTCACGTCAGAGGACTGCTGCGCCTTTTGTTTTTGCTGGTTGTCGTAATCAGCCAAGAACGCAGGATGGACGGTTGCTCGCAGTTGCGCAGGGCTGCGAAGTGGCGCTCTGCTTTTGAGATCTGCCAGCATATTTTGCGTAGCGAGGTTACCCGACAAAATGCCGTTGGCGTAATAACTGCCTTCGACGCCACCTTTGAATTGCAAGTTGTATACCGGGGTGGCCTGAGCCTCGACATAACCGACGAATGTCACCGTGATCGGAGGTCCGTCACCGGCCAACTTGTCGCCTACCTGGATTTCCCGTGCCTGCACCTCCATGTTTCTCACGGCACTCCCGATTTGAATCGCTCGCATGATGGGGTGGGTCGGTGTGACATGCAGGGTCTGGCCGGTAGTGCGTATCTCAAGCATGGAGCCATTTTCTGTACCCGTGGTTCTTTCACTGACCACGCGCACGCCATGCGGTGTCTTGACCTTGTCTCCCGAGACGATCTCTTCGATTTTTTTTGTCTCGCCCGACGCCAGGGTGATCAATGTGCCCCCTGCTACACAACCTTCCATGATGCGGAGTTGAGGGATGATCTCCCTGCCGGGGTTTCCTGCGGATCGCTTATCGCTGGTAAATACAAGCGTTACGTTTCGTGGCATGGGATCTTCTGGCGTTCCTGGAAGGTAGAGCATGTTGGTCATGTAGAAGTTGACGAGCGAGTCTTTATTGTTGGTCAGGCATGACGGGTTGCGCTTGAACTTTTCGGCCTCGTAATTGAAGCTCAGCTTTCCATTACCGTCAGATGTCCATTCGTCAGCAATACTTTCAGCTCTGGAGTGTACCCGACAGCCCCCACCGCTCGGGTTTACTAGATAGATCGCCGTTTCGCCAGTTACCGTAGATTCGGTTTTTCCTTCGGCGAGAGCGTAGCCAGAAACGGGAATCAGATAGTTAGCAGGCTTGTTCTGGCTTGCCCAATAATCGCACTCTTCACGGCTGTGGCGGTTCCAGCACATCTTGATGGGTGTATCGTTGTCAGGGAGTTTATTGCTGCAGACTTCCGTAGCGGCAGGAGCAGAAATGACGCATTTGCCATTGGCGTCTCTTGTACAAGGTCTGGGCTCTGTCATACAAGCGTCAACGATACCCGTTGAACTGACTGCCTTCATGACGAGCGTCGGCGGGAACTCGTCGTCACTGTCCTTGGGGATCATGTTGAAGAAAGCGACAGCGCGAACGGGAATCGTTGGATCCACCGAGGCACTCACGTTAACGCGTAGTTCAGGAAGGTTCGTCAGATCAGTGGCGTTTTTCGAGGCAATGAAATCACCCGTGAGGTCGTTATACATAATGAGCGTGACAGAGTTTCTCTCGCTGCCGTTCGCAACGGTCGAAATGGCTTCAGAGCTGTACGTGACCGCTGAACTAGTTGCAGTAGCATTGGAGCGCGAAAGCTCCGAGATGAATTGAAGGTCTTGCAAAGGAGCGTCGGCATCACTGGACGTCTCAGGGAAGACAACTGGTTTTACTGCGTCAGGCT
This sequence comes from Pseudomonas sp. RW10S2, assembly GCF_014268985.1. Classification (NCBI taxonomy): domain Bacteria; kingdom Pseudomonadati; phylum Pseudomonadota; class Gammaproteobacteria; order Pseudomonadales; family Pseudomonadaceae; genus Pseudomonas; species Pseudomonas sp. RW10S2. The sequence continues at coordinate 29,555 of NZ_JABWRO010000018.1, forward strand.
TTGCGCCGGAAACAGCGAGCGCTTTCACCCGCTGTTTGTGCGCAGCTTCCAGGCGCCTGAACATTTCGGGCGCCTGTGCTTTTGTATGCCCTGTCAGGAGTTGTTGTGCCTTATAAAGTTGATAATGCTGGGGGTTGCCCCAGTCCAGCTGATACAGGACGCCAGGGGTAAGATCTTTAGTCAATTCCTGCCCCAATGTTTCTACTTTTTCCTGGGCGTTTATTGCGTTTACTTCATCAGTGGCCTCGGCGGCCCAGGCAGAAGGAAGCGCATAAAAGAATAAAAACAATGCAGCCAATAGATTAATTGAGGTCGACTCTCGACTTGTCATCGTCTTTGCTCCCTGGTGGGTTCGATCCCTTGAACGGCAACACACGACATCGCCCTCTCGGACAACATTGTTAAGATCCAACCTACTGGGATTACGCGCTCGCCGACAACTGGCAAAAATGATAGGTCATTTGTCTGTGCCTGACAGATCACCCAGGCAATCGATCAAGGCCGAAGTGGCTGGTGACAGGCTGCATTCTGTGCGGGTGATGATGCCGATTTCACGCTCCAGACCTCGCGCTTCCAAGGGCCTGCGCAGCAACCTGTGTGTACCGTCGTCCGCCGATTCCGGCAGCAGCGTAACCCCCAACCCATTGCGCACCAGCGCCAATACCGTCGACATGTAATTGGCTTCCATGGCGGCTTGCAACACCAGCCCGTGTGCGCGGAACACCTCCTCGATCTGCGCCCGCACACTGCTGTCGCGCCCGGTGAGGATCATCGGCAGGCCGTCCAGGGCTTGCAGATCGACGGGGCCCGTGGCCAGCGGGTGTCCGACAGGCACAAACAGGCATAACCGATCACTCAGTAACGGTGTGAAGTCCAGCCCGTGCCCGAACTGGCTGCGCACACCCACCCCGAAATCCACATCGCCTTCGCGCACGCGCTCGACAATGCGCTCGGCAACCAGGTCGCGCAGGCGCACTTCGACACCTGGATGCGACTGCCGGAACACCGCCAGCCGCTGCGCCAGCGCCCCGGCACACAACGAGGGCAGGGCAGCCACTGTGACCACCCCGCGGCGTACCGCCGCCAAGCCTTGGCTGGCGCTGACGATGTTGGACAGATCGAGCAGCAGCTTCTCCATCGCCGGCAACGCCTCGCGCCCTGCAGCAGTGAGGGTGACGTGCCGAGGGCTGCGTTCGAGCAGGGCAACGCCCAGCCAGCTTTCGAGTTGGCGGATCTGGACGGTCAGGGCCGAGGGCGACAAGTGCAGGTCGTTGGCGGCGCGAGCGAAGTTGCCGCGCTGGGCAACGGTGATGAAGGCGCGAATATGCTGCAGGGCATTCTTCATTTTGTTTTTTCGAATGTGCGTGGCTTTAAATTGCAATTTACACGCTACCGAACCTCTCCCGATACTCGGGACAACAACAAAAACAAGCCGGAGTAACCCCATGCTCGCCCTCTACGGCGTCATTACCATTCTGTCCTTGCTGATCGCGGTGATGAGCAAGCGCATCTCGCCCCTGGTCGCGCTGATTGCCTTTCCCATCGTGGCTGCCTTGCTCGCGGGTTTCGGCCTGCAGACCAGCGGTTTCATTCTCACTGGCATCAAGAATGTCGCCCCGGTGGTCGGCATGTTCATCTTCGCCATCCTGTTCTTCGGCGTGATGACCGATGCCGGCATGCTCGACCCGATCATCGACCGCATCCTGCGCGCCGTCGGCACCCGCCCCACCCGTATCGTCTGCGGCACCGCGTTGCTGGCGTTGCTGGTACACCTGGATGGGTCGGGTGCGGTGACATTCCTCGTCACGGTGCCCGCGATGCTGCCGCTGTATACGCGCCTGGGCATCGACCGACGGGTGCTGGCCTGCGTTGCGGCGATGGCGGCGGGGGTGAATTTCCTGCCCTGGACGGGACCTGTGCTGCGCTCGTCCGCGGCGCTGCACGTGCCGGTGGCTGACCTGTTCCAACCGCTGATTCCGGTACAGGTGGTGGGGCTGTTGTTCGTCTTCGGCTGCGCCTACTGGCTGGGCCGACGCGAAGAGAAACGCCTGGGGCTCATGGCCGGCGCCGATGCCGGCGCGGCACCGCAGCGTATCTTGAGCGCCGATGAACAAGCCCTGCGCCGTACGCACATGTTCTGGCCGAACCTGCTGCTCACCGTACTGGTGATGGCGGTGATGATCGCAGGCTGGGTCGACCCGGTAGTGATGTTCATGCTCGGCACGGTCGCCGCGCTTTGCCTGAATTATCCCCGTGTCGATCAGCAACGCGAACGCATCGATGCACACGCCAAGACCGCCCTGACCATGGCCAGCATCCTGCTTGCCGCCGGTGTGTTCACCGGCATCATGCAAGGCACCGGCATGCTCAAGGCCATGGCCGAGGTGGCGGTGCAACAGATTCCGCCGGGCCACGGGCGACTGATTCCCGCACTGGTGGGCTTCGTGTCGATGCCGCTCAGCTTGCTGTTCGACCCGGACTCGTTCTACTTCGGGGTCATGCCGGTGATTGCCGAGGTCGGCCGCTCGCTGGGCGTGGACCCGGTGCGGGTGGCCCAGGCGTCGCTGCTTGGCGTACATACCACCGGCTTCCCGGTCAGCCCGCTGACCCCAGCGACCTTCCTGCTGGTGGGGCTGTGCAAGCTCGACCTTGCCGATCACCAGCGTTTCACCCTGCCATTTCTGTTCGCCGCGTCGGTGCTGATGACCCTGACCGCGCTGGCACTTGGAGTCTTCTGAACATGAACACTTTGCGAATCGGCGCCGGCGCCGGCTATTCCGGCGATCGCCTGGAGCCTGCGGTGGAACTGGCCCGGGATGGGCAACTGGATTACCTGGTGTTCGAATGCCTGGCCGAACGCACCATCGCTCTGGCCCAGCAAGCCAGACTGGCCGACCCACAGGCCGGCTTCGATCCGTTGCTGACCGAGCGCATGCGGGCGGTGCTGCCCTATGTACGCGGCGGCGCGCGGCGTCTGCGTATCATCACCAACATGGGCGCAGCCAACCCGCGTGGCGCGGCGCGACAAGTGTCGGCCATCGCGGCTGAACTCGGGCTGCAGGGGCTGAAGGTCGCGGCAGTGGACGGTGACGATGTGCTCGACGTGCTGCGCCAGCACCCGGACTGGGCGCTGGACAACGGCCTGACGGTGGCCGGGCTGGGTGGGCGACTGGTGTCGGCCAACGCCTATCTGGGGGTCGAAGGGATCGTCCAGGCACTGGCCCTGGACGCCGATGTGGTGATTACCGGCCGTGTCGCCGACCCGTCGCTGTTCCTTGCACCGCAAGTGCATCACTTTGGCTGGCCTGACGACGATTGGTGTCGCCGTGGCCGAGGGACACTGACCGGGCATCTGCTTGAATGTGCGGGGCAGGTCAGTGGTGGCTACTTTGCCGATCCCGGCCTGAAGGATGTTGCCGACCTGGCGCGGCTTGGCTTCCCCTTCGCCGATATCGACATCGAAGGCCTGGCCACGCTCGCCAAGGTCGACGGCAGTGGGGGGCGCATCGATGTCGCGACCTGCACCGAACAACTGCTCTACGAGGTACACGATCCGCGTCGCTACCTGACGCCGGATGTCACGGCCGACTTCTCGGGCGTGCATCTGCACGCCTGCGGCAAGGATCAGGTACGCGTCAGTGGTGGCGAAGGCATGGCCCGCCCGCAACAACTCAAGGTTACCGTGGGCTATCGGGATGGCTGGATTGGCGAAGGACAGATTTCCTACGGCGGCCCGAATGCCGTGGCGCGGGCACGTCTGGCCGGACGGATCGTCGAAGAGCGCCTGGCGTTGACCGGCGTCGCCGTCGAAGAGCTGCGCTGCGAGCTGATGGGGGTCGATTCGCTGCACGCCAGCCATTTCGGCATGGGCGGCGAACCCTGGGAGGTACGCCTGCGGGTTGCGGCACGTTGCCTGAACCGCGAGGCGGCGCAAGCGGTCGCCAACGAGGTCGAGACGCTCTACACCAATGGCCCGGCTGGCGGTGGCGGGGCCACTCGCCAGGTCCGCGAGGTGTTGGCCGTCGCCAGCCTTTACCTACCGCGTGAGCTCGCGCAACCCCAAGTCCACCTGGAGCAATGCCCATGACCCGCCAACTGCACGAACTTGCCCACACCCGCACGGGGGACAAGGGCGACACCTCGAACATCTCGCTGATCGCGTATCGGGAGGAGGACTACCCGCTGCTTGAGCGCGAGCTGACAGCGGAACGAGTAGCGGCGTGGTTTGCCCATCTTCGCGATGAAAGCGCAGGGCCTGTCCGTCGCTATGACCTGCCGCAGCTCAAGGCGCTAAACTTCGTGCTGCCGGGGTTGTTGCGCGGTGGCGTGACCCGCTCGTTGGCGCTGGATGCCCATGGCAAGTGCCTGGGGGCCGCGTTGTTGGCGATGGACATCTAGGCGCTGCGGCATTCGCTGCCACAGATGGACTGGTCTCGGTGCTCAATGGGGGGCGGGTGGTTCGCAAAAAAAGCCTACACCCGCCCAAAAGCCGGTAGCTGATATCAGCCCTTGGCCGCCATCGCCGTCACTTCGACTTTCATCCCTTCGAACGCCAGCGAGGCCACGCCCACCGCCGCACGCACCGGCCAAGGCTTGGTGAAGAAGCGTTGGTACACCTCGTTGAATGCCGCACGATCAGCCATGTCGGTCAGGTAAATGGTCAGGTGCAGCACGCGGTCCATCGAGCTGCCGGCACGCTCCAGCGCATCCTTGAGCGCCTGCAGGGTGCACTCGCTCTGGGTGACGATATCGCCCAGCTCAAGTTCGCCATCGGCGCGAATCGGGACCTGTGTGGTGACCAGGATACCGTTGTACTCGGCGACATCGGAGGAGATGGACGCGGCGTCCGCATCGGGGGTGAAAGTGATACCTGTCTGGGCCATGAACGACTCTGCCTTGCTTCGGAAGGAAAAGCGCAAGCCTACGCGAGCCGCGGCCCCCGTCGCAAATGCATTGAAATGGCGCGCCCCGGCCTTCAGAATCGCGCCGATTCTCATGCAAGGGGTTGGCGTTGAACGAACAGACATTGTCGCAGCGGCTGGAACGCGTGGCGGCTCATATCCCGCCGGGGGCGCGCCTGGCCGATATCGGTTCCGACCACGGCTTCCTGCCGGTGGTCCTGGTATTGCGCGGCGCCATCGAGGCCGCAGTGGCCGGCGAGGCAGCGGCAGGGCCTTGCGAGTCAGCCCGGCGCAACGTACACCGCAATGGGCTGGACGCGCGCATCAGCGTGCGCCTGGCCAACGGTCTGGCTGCCATCGAAAGCGACGATCGCATCGACACCATCAGCCTTTCGGGCATGGGCGGGGAAACCATCGTCGAGATCCTCGAGGCAGGCAAGGCGCGATTGCAGGATGGGCAACGCCTGGTGCTGCAACCCAACGGCGGCGAGCAACCGCTGCGCCAGTGGTTGATGGACAACGGCTATCGGATTGTCAGCGAAGAAGTGTTGCGGGAAAACCGCTTCGACTACGAGATCATCGTCGCCGAACAGGCCGGCTCGGTGCGCTACAGCCCGCAGGAGCTGTTGTTCGGCCCCTTGCTGATGCGCGAGAAAAGCTCGGCGTTCATCAACAAGTGGCAGCGCATGCGACGCCAGCGCCAGCAGGCATTGGCCAACTTCGAACGGGCCAGGGAAGTCCCCCAGGACAAGGCTCGGGCCTTTGCGATGCACATCGACTGGATCGACCAATTGCTGGCCTGAGGCTCATTGCTGCGAGCAGTCGCCCATTTCACTGTAAGCGACCTTGTGTGTCTGGCCCTGGTGGTCGACATAGACCATGTGCGCAGTGCCGACCTGGCAGTCGGCAGCGTTACTGGCCGGGGTGATCGACACCACCTTGGCGATATCCAGCGGCATACCGTATTCGTAAACCTGGCCCTCGGCAGACGGCGAGCGAGGCTGCTCGGCGAAGGCAGCCATGGGGAGCAGGGCGCTACACAGCGCAAGTACGGCGATCGAGCGTTTCATGATGAACTCCAGATGAGGTTTCCCTCATGATCCATTCATTGGTGTTTCACAATAAATGGGCTAGACCGTGATAGATTCATGCCTTCAAGGTATGAATCACGCTGGAGCGTCACGTCATGGACATGCTGCACGCAATGCGCACTTTCGCCCGGGTAGTGGAATGCGGCAGCTTCGCCGCAGCCGCCAATGCGCTGGACATTTCGGCGGCGCAGGTGTCGCGGATCGTCGCCGAACTGGAAAATCAGTTGCAGACTCGCCTGCTGCATCGCACCACCCGGCGGCTGCGCATGAGCGAGGCGGGGGAGCGGTTTCTCGAGCGCTCACGCCAGATCATGCTGCTGACCGAAGAGGCTTTTGACGAAGCACGCGGCGCCCACCTCACACCCCGTGGACGGCTGCGCGTGCATTGCAGCCATGGCCTGGGCCTTCTGATGATGCCGTTGGTAGCCCGCTACAACGCCTCATGCCGTGAAGTGGTGATGGAGCTTACCCTGTCCCAGCGCAACCCCGACCTGCTCGCCGAGGGTCATGACGTGGTCATTGCCATCGGCCAGGGCCTGCCAGATTCGCAACTGATCGCCATCCCGCTGGGCAGCATCTACAGCGTGCTGTGTGCATCCCCCGACTACCTGGCCCGCCACGGCGTCCCCAAGCGCCCTGAAGACCTGCACGAGCATGTCTGCCTGCGCACTGTCGATCCCCTGTTCGAGGAGGACTGGCCCTTCGGTGACGCGCCCGACAGCTGCGTGATCTCGCCCCAGGACACCTTTCTCACCAATGTGGCCGATGCGATGGTCAAGGCGACCGAGCTTGGCATGGGGATTGGCCTGTTGCCGTATTACTCGGCCAGCCAGGCCTTGGAGGACGGCCGCCTTTGCCGGCTGCTGGCCCCGTATCGGTTGCGGCAACGGGAGATCTACGCGATCTACCCGTCGCGGCACTATCTCGATGCCAAGGTGCGTACCTGGCTGGACTTTCTCAAGGAGCAGTTGCCGGTGCTGTTCCAGGCGCACGAACGGCTGGTGGATGACCCACGCTACTGGCGCTAGACCTTACTGGCTATCCTGATCCTCGGCAGTGCCACCGGACGCCCCGGCGCCACTGCCGGTAGCTTCGCCAGTGCTGCTCGAGCCACCAGTGCTGCCGTCGGCTGCGTCGGCGTTGCTGCCGGTGTCACTGCTGTCGTTACCCTTGCTGCCGCCAGGGCTGTTGACGCTGCTGCCGTCTCCGGCGGTCTGGCCCTGCGTGGCGGGTGCCTTGTGATCGGTATGGTTGGTGTCGGACGCGGCGAAGCTGGCACTGGAAGCCAGCCCCAGGGCGAGGAAGAAAAACAGCGGGCGCATGGGAACCATGGTAAATCTCCTACGAGGATGATCGTCCTTCGTTCGGCTGCGCGCAGGGAAGCTGAGTGCCCGGTGTGCGACGGGCGGTCGTGGGGATGCGGCGCAGCCCCACGCGGGCACTTCGATCAGGCACTTCGATCAGGCAGGCTCGGAGCGTGTGAGCGGAGCGCTTTCACCCGTGACGGCATCGACGATCGGCGGATGATCCTGCGCGGCATGGATCAGTTCTTCGGTCATGCGCAGCTCGGCGCCGGTCGGCGAGAAGGTCGCGGTGGGCGCGAAGGGGGCCGGATGTTGTGGGGCGGGGCGCTTGCCACGTCGCCAGACGAAGAAGCTGACCATGGCCAGGTTGATCACGGCGAAGGCCCAGAACAGTCCGGCCTCGCCATAGGAGGTCATCACCGGCGAGATCGCCAGCGGGCTCATCGCCGAGCCCAGCGAGTTGATCAGCAGCAGGCCCTGGATCATCGGCACCAGCGCATCCATCGGCGCGCGGTCGGCGGCGTGGCTGACCGCCACCGGATACACCGCGAACACACCACCACCCAGCAGAAACAATGCGGCTGGCAGCCAGGCCGAGGTCGGGGGCAACAGCAGGATGACCAGCGACAGCACGACGCACAGCGTGCCCAGGGCGATCAACACATCCTGGCGATCCTTGCGGTCGGACCAGCGCCCGACCGGGTACTGCAGCAGCATCGCGCCCAGGATCACCCAGGCCATCATGCGCCCGACTTCACCCACATCCAGGCCGATACGCTGCAGATACAACGGCAGCAGGGCATACACCGCAGCAATCGCCACACCCGAACCGAAACAGCCCACCAGGCCGCTTGGCGTCACGCCCAGCAATTGCCGTGGCTTGAGCGGCTCGACCTGCTCCAGCAGCGGCGACACCCGCGGCAGGATCACGATCGGCAGTACCGACAGTGCCGCCAGCATGCCCGCAACGGTGAACGGTGCACCGGTCCCCAGGCTCACCAGCTCGCCGAGCATTGCCTGACCCAGCACGCCCGCGCCGTACAGCGCGATCATGTACAGGGCCAGCAGGCGCCCACGAATCTTCGCGTCGCCGGCCAGCAGCAGCCAGCTTTCGATCACCAGGAATACGCCGACCGTTGCCCAGCCGTTGAGCAGGCGCAGGGCGAACCAGCCCCAGGTGTCGACGAACAGGCCTTGCAACAGAATGGTCGCGGCAATCAGCGAGGCGAAACTGCTGTAGGCACGGATGTGGCCGATGCGCAGGATCAACCGGTCGTTGAAGATGGCACCGAGGGTGAGGCCGATGAAGAAGCCTGACGAGACGATACCGATCATGGTTGCCGATTCGCCGGCTTCGCCAAGGCGCAGGGTGGTCAGGGAATACAGCAGGCCATTGCCCAGGGCAATGATGAAAAGCCCGAGCAGGGGTGCCAGCGCCATCGCCAGCAAACGCGGAGACATACGTACCTCAAGTGATCGATCAGCGAATGAGCCTCTTCGACCACGCGCGTCTGACCAGACCTCGAAGGGCCGGGGCTGCACGTAAGTGCCAGGGCGGGGATGCAACCAGGGCAAGACTCAACCGCAGACTCGGAGCGCGAGATCGGGCGGGGTCGGTTGAGCCTGTTGCACATGCGCGATGTGGCTGAGGCACGGACGTTGTCATTGCTGCCGGTAGCCACCGTACGAGGCGACTGGGCGAAAAGGGCGCGGCATTCTACGCCCGCGCCTCATCACTTGCCAAAGCCCTGGTGGTGCGACAGGAGGCCGCACCCTCTGCTGATCAGGACGAAGGTTTGGCTGCTGCGTCCTGGCCGCTGTTGCTGTTGACCTGGGCGTCTTGTTGGGCGGCCTTGGCGGCTTCGCGCTTGGCCACCATGGCTTTGCTCTGCTGCTGTTGCAGGGCCCAGCGGGCATGGTGTTCCTGCAGGCGATCGGCGCCGCCTTCGGCGAAGGCGGAGGTTACGGCGGTGGCGGCCAGCAGGGCCAGGGCATAGCGCAGGGATTTCATGGTTTGTCTCTCCATCGTAGTTTGATTCTTTCCGGGCCTTGCAAGAGAGGCCGATGGAAAGAGGATGGAGGGCCAGGATTTTCTCAGGATTAACAACAATCAGATGTTTGACCGTTGGTCGCCTTGCTTTTGCTGCTTCTTCGGTTGCCGGGCACGCGATGGCCGCGGGCCTGGCAAACGAATGCCCTCAGTTTTTCGGCAAGTCCCGCGTACGCAGTTTTTCCGGCAGGGCAAACAGCAACAGCACAGCAGTCACCAGGCTCGTGGCTGCGATCAGGTAAAGCGCTGGCGTGGTGCTGCCCGACAGATCGCGGATACGCCCGACCAGTACCGGGCTGACGATCCCACCCAATTGCCCCAGTGTGTTGATCAGCGCGATGCCACCGGCAGCCCCGGCGCCTGCGCCGGCCAGCAACTTCGGCGGCAGCGCCCAGAAGCTCGGGATGGCCGCCACTACACCCGCGCCCAGCAGACCAAGGGAGACGATCAACAAGGGCGTGTGGTCATCGAACAGCCCAGCGCACAGGAACCCTATGGCGCCAAGACTGATCAACCCGGCGGTAAACCAACGCCGCTCGCCGGTCGCATCCGACCACCGGCCGCACACCACCATGGTGATTGCCCCGCAGATATAGGGCACTGCCGTCAGCAGGCCAATCATCGATGGGTTTTCCGTGCCTGCACTGCGGATCAGCTGAGGTGCCCAGAAATTCAGGCCGTAGGAGGCGATCTGAATCAGGAAGTAGATCAATCCGAGCATCAGAAAACCAGGAATGCGGATCGCTTGCAGCAACGAACCCTGCCCATGGGCGGCCTGCGCCGGCTCGATGCGTGAGCGCAGCAACTGTTTTTCCCCGTCGCTGAGCCAGCCGGCGTCTTCGATGCGGTCCTTGAGCTGGGTCAGCACCAGCAACCCAAGCAGCACACAGGGCAGGCCGCCAAGCAGGAACAGCCAGTGCCAGCCGCGCATCTGCATGACGCCGTCAAGATGACCGAGTACCAGGCCCGAGAACGGCGCACCGAACAGCCCGGCGAAGGCCGATGCCAGGAACAGCAGCGAAGTGATGCGGCCACGGAAATGCTGCGGGAACCACAGCGTCAGGTAGTACAGCACGCCGGGGGCGAAACCGGCTTCCATGGCGCCGATGATGAAGCGCAGGGCGTAGAACTGCCATTCGCTGGTGACGAACACCATGGCAGCGGTGGCCAGGCCCCACGAAATCATGATCCGTGCGATCCAGCGACGGGCGCCGACCTTGTACAGCATCAGGTTGCTCGGCACCTCGAACAGCACGTAGCCGACCACGAACAGGCTCGCCCCCAGGCCGTAGGCGGTGTCGCTGAAACCAAGGTCGGTCTGCAGCTGGAACTTGGCGAAACTGATGTTGATGCGGTCGAAGAAGGCGAACAGGTAACACACCATGATCAACGGCATGAGGCGCCAGGCAACCTTGCGGACCAGGGCTGTTTCGCTGTCGGCGCCATCGGTGGCACCCAGCGGCAGGGCGGAAAGACTCATTGATGTTCTCCAGTCGGGCCGCCCTGTGGGCGGCCTTGTTGTTCTTGTTGTCTGGCGGGGCCGCGGCCCCTTGGTTGTGACGAAGAGTCAGCCGGGCAGACCGGCCGGCAGCGGGTGCAGGTCGCAATTGCGTCCTGCCTTGACCAGTTGCCCCGGCACCTCGTGGCCGAGCAACGCAGGCAGGGTGCGCGACATCTTCAGCAGGCCGTCGAGGTCGATGCTGGTAGGGATGCCCATCTCGATGCACAGGTTGACCAGGTCCTCGCTGCAGATGTTGCCCGATGCCCCCGGCGCGAACGGGCAGCCGCCCAGCCCGCCGAGCGCGGCATCGAAGCGCCGCGCGCCGGCCTCGTAGCCCGCCAGCACATTGCACAGGCCCAAGCCACGGGTGTTGTGAAAGTGCAACGTGAGCATCGACGCCGACAGGCGCTCAAGGCTGCGCCGCACCAGACGCGCGACCTGACGCGGATTGGCCATGCCGGTGGTATCGGCCAGGGTCACGCCTTGTACCCCCAGCTCCAGGTAGGCGTCGAGCAGGCGCAGCACCAGGTCTTCCTCGACGCGACCTTCGAACGGGCAGCCAAACGCGGTGGCGACACTGGCGTTGAGGCTGACCGCCTGACCTTGCACGGCCTGGACGATATCGCCAAAGCCCGCCAGCGACTGTTCGCGGCGCATGCGCATGTTGGCCAGGTTGTGCGACTGACTGGCCGACAGCACCAGGTTCAGCTCGTCGGCCCCAGCAGCCATTGCCCGTTCTGCGCCTTTGAGATTGGGGATCAAGGCGACATAGACCACACCCGGCTGACGCTGGATGCCACGGAACACCTCGTCACCATCGCGCAACGCTGGGATGGCCTTGGGCGAAACGAACGAGCCTGCTTCGATGCGGCTGAATCCGAGCTTGGACAAGCCATCGATCAGGCGGATCTTGTCTTCGGTCGGCACCCAGGTCGGTTCGATCTGAAGGCCGTCACGCGGGGCAACTTCCTGCACCACCAGCCTGTCTGTGTGGTTATCGGTCATTGCACCACCCCCTTGGCCCGCAGGCCGATGACTTCATCGGGGCTCAAGCCCAGCCCGGCCAGCAGTGCATCGGTGTGCTCGCCCAGCGCCGGGCCTTGCCAGTCGACACGGCCAGGCGTGGCCGACAGCTTCGGCACGATACCCGGCATGCGCACCGGGGTGCCGTCGGGCAACTGGCTGTCCAGCAGCATGTCGCGGGCCTGGTAGTGCGGGTCGTTGACGATGTCGGCAACCGAATAGATGCGCCCGGCCGGGACCTCGGCGGCTTCCAGCGTGGCCAGTACCTGGTCGATCGGGTGGCGGCGGGTCCAGCCCTCGATGGCGTCGTCGAGCTGAGCCGATTGCGCGGCGCGACCATCGTTATGGGCAAACGCCTCGGCCTCGCCCAGGTCTGGTCGGCCGATGGCCTGCATCAGGCGGCGGAAGATCGGGTCGCTGTTGCCGGCGATCACCACGAACGCGCCGTCGGCGGTGCGGTAGGTGTTCGACGGCGCGATGCCGGGCAGGGCACCACCGCTGCGTTCACGCACATGCCCCAGCAGGTCGTACTCCGGCACCAGGCTTTCCATTAGGTTGAACACGCTTTCCACCAGCGATACATCGACCACCTGGCCGACACCGCCATTGGCACGTACATTGAACAGCGAGAGCAAGGCGCCCATCACCGCGTGCAGCGACGCCAGCGAGTCGCCCAGGCTGACGCCTGCCCGCGCCGGTGCCGAGCCCTGTTCACCCGTGGTGTAGCGAATACCGCCCATGGCCTCGCCGATTGCACCGAAGCCAGGCCGGTCGCGATATGGGCCGCTCTGGCCATAGCCGGAGATACGCACCAGGGTCAGGCGTGGATTGAGCGCGTGCAGCACATCCCAGCCAAGGCCGAGCTTTTCCAGCGCGCCGGGGCGCAGGTTCTCGATCAGCACGTCGGTGTCGGCCAGCAGGCGCTTGACGATGGAAAGGCCTTCAGCGGCCTTCAGGTCGAGGGCCAGCGACTTCTTGTTGCGTGACTGCAGGTACCACCACAGTGAGGTGCCGTCGTGCAGCTTTCGCCACTTGCGAAGCGGGTCGCCCTGGCCCAGGGCTTCGATCTTGATGACTTCGGCACCGAACTCACCGAGCAGGCGAGCGGCGAAGGGGGCGGCGATCAGCGTGCCTATTTCCAGGACCCTGATGCCTTGTAGCGGGGCAGGCATGGTGCGTACCTCTTTGTTCTTGGACTTTGAGGCAGAGGCTACGACTGGGGCCGGGAACGCACCAATCCTGTGTCGGCAACAACCGTTCGCCAAATGCGAAGGGTAGGGGCGACACCCCTCAGCCGCCCGGCTCAGCCGCGCGCAAATGCTCGAACAGCAAGCGGCTCACCGGCGACAGCGACTCAAGGTCCCGCGCCACCAGCAGCAGCTCACGCTCGGCCCATTCGTCGCTCAACGCCACCGCACGCAACCCCAGCGCACCGCCAAACAACTCGAAGGCCTTGCGCGGCAGGATCCCCACACCCATGTCAGCCTGCACCATGCGGCACACCGCATCGAAGCTGGGTACATGAATACGCAGGCGCAAAACCCGCCCGGCGCGGCGAGCGGCCTCGTGGGTACGCATGTTGATGGAGCTCGCCGAGTGCAGGCCGACAAAGTCGTTGTCCAGGGTTTCGGCGAAGTCCACCTGCGCCTGGTGCGCCAACGGATGCCCTTCACGCACCACCAGCACCAACTGGTCGCGTCTGTAGCGCACCTTGAGCAGGTCGCGGGTGTCGCTGTCGCTGGAGCAGATACCCAGGTCCGCCACGCCATCGAGCAACCCCTGGATCACGCCATTGCTGGGGCGCTCCTCCAGGTCGACCTTGATCCGTTCGTGTTCTGCGGCGAACAGCGCCAGGTCTTCAGGCAGAAACTGGATGATCGCCGACAGGTTGGCGAGCATGCGCACGTAGCCGCGCACTCCCTGCAAGTGCTCGCCCAGTTCCAGGCCGATCTTCTCCAGGTTGAACAGCATGCGCCGGGCGTGGTGCAGCAGGGTTTCCCCGGCCGGGGTCAGGCTCATGCCTCGGGCCTGGCGGGCGAACAGTGGCGAGCCGAGCGCTGCTTCCAGCTCGTTGAGGCGCTTGCTTGCCGCCGACAATGCGATCGCTTCGCGCGCGGCGGCACGGGTCAGGCTACCTTCCTCGTGGATGGCGACGAACAACTGCAAGGTCACCAGGTCAAGACGACGGATGAGGTTGTTCAATTGCATGGCCAGACGCCCTTACTTGCCCGTTGATGCCGTGCGCGAGCGCAGCACAGTCGCCAACCCCACGGTCAGCACCACCGCCAGCCCCACGGCGAGCAGGAAGGTCAGAGCGATACCCAGGTGCGGCAGCAGCGCGCCGAGGCTCAGGTAGAAGGCAATCACCCCGACGGCACCGATGGCGTTGCCGCGGATCATCCCGGCCATGGAGAAACGCCCACCCTGGACATGGGAGAACACCACCAGTGGCCAGGCGATCACCGGAATCGGCGCGAGCATGCCGCTGACGGCAGGCCCCAGCCAGCTCGCCGCGCCTGTGGTGAGCATCAGCAGACTAGTTGCAGCGACCATGCGCATGGGGATTTCCCACCAGCGCGGCCTGATCTGCGCAAGCTGCGCCGGGCGTGGCTCGCGGGCCGTGGCCCAGACCAGCAGCACCACCAGGCACAGGGCGACAACGATCGAAACCGGCAGATTGCCCCAATGGGTCAGTACATAGGCTGCCACGCCGTACAGCGCGAGCGACACCAATGCCGTGAGCGCCACGCCAAGCCTGCGGCTGGCGAACAGGTAGCAGGCATAGCTGGCCTGGACCGCTGCCAGCCCGCCGAGTGCGCCCGGTATGGCGTTCAGGGAGAAGGCGGTGCCTTGTTCCAAGCACAGGAAGATCATGACCAGCGCCGAGGTGATCGGCATGCCGGAGAGCAAGCCGCCGAGCAGCCCTCCCCAGCGCCGCGAGGCCAGGGAGACAGCCCACATCAGAAGGGGAGTGACAACGAGCTTGAGGTAGAAGAGCGTCATGACGGCAAGCGGTCCGTTTGTTCTTGTCTGGCCGCAGGGCTGAGCCTGCGGCCGCGACATTGTCGATCATCCTCTGCGTCAATGACACCGCTTTGTTTCAGCGACTGGCGTCGAGCACTACCCGGTAGCGCGCCTTGCCGCTGCGCAGATGGTCGATCGCCGCGTTGACCTGGCTCATCGCGAACTGTTCGACCTGGGGCACGATCTGGTGGCGTGCACAGAACTCGAGCATTTTCGCCATCGCCGCCGGGGAACCGACCGGCGAGGCAGACAGGCTCTTCTGCTGGAGCATGAGGTTGAACACGTGCACCGGGATAGCCCCGGGTACCACACCGACGAAGTTCACCCGACCTCGGGTACCGAGGGTGCCGATCATGGCGGTCCAGTCCAGGTCGGCATTGGCAGTCACCAGGAGGAAATCGAGGGTGCCAGCAATGGCTTTGAGCGCCTGGCTGTCGGTGGAGGCCACCACCTTGTGCGCACCCAGGCGCCGGGCTTCATCCTGCTTGCTCAAGGATGAGGTGAACGCGGTCACCTCGCAGCCCCATGCATTGAGAAACTTCAGCGCCAGGTGCCCCAGCCCGCCGATGCCGACCACCCCGACGCGATCGGTGGGTTTGACGCCGAATGACAGCAGTGGGTTGAACACCGTCGAACCGGCACAGAACAGGGGACCGACAAGGGCAGGGTCGAGGCCGTCCGGCAGCGGGATGGCCCACGCCCAGTGCGCTCGCAGGCGGTCGGCGAAACCGCCGTTGCTGCCGATGATCGTCGGTCGGGCCGAACCACACAGGTTGTGCGAGCCCTCCATGCACGGCGCGCAGTGCATGCAACTGCCTTTGTACCAACCGATCCCGACCCGCTGGCCAACCTGCAGCCCGGTCACCCGATCGCCGACCTGCTCGATGCGCCCGACCACCTCGTGGCCAGGAATGAACGGGTACTGGGTCAGCCCCCACTCGTTGTCGATCATCGACTGGTCGGAATGGCAGACGCCGCAGTACTCGACAGCGACTTGTACCTCGTCAGCGGCCAGCGGGCCGGGATCATAGCTGTGCCGCTGCAGCGGCGCTCCCGGCGCGGTGGCGGCCCAGCCGCTGAATGACGTGGTTTGGGTGGGATTGCTCATGGGACACCTCCAGAGACTTGGCGAGTGTTACGAAGCCTGGGAAGTGTAGACCGCCCCTGATGCCGCGAGAGTGGCTATGAGCTACTATCGGCCCCCATCGCCTTCGTGCCCCATGCCCCGCCCAGGAGAGTAGCCATGTCACGGGACCTGACAGACAACGAGCAACTGAAACGGATCTGCGAGGATCTGCTGGCAAACGTCGCCTCGACACAAGGCAATCAGCAATGGGTCGACAACGTGCTAAGCGGGATGAACGACATCGCGAACATGAGCCGCGAGGCGTTCATCGACCCTGCGTTTCAGCTCAGCCTGTGGGAGAGCGAGGCGGTCACTACGACTGGGTCGGGCAGCGTGAAATGAACGTACTGCAGGGTGGTTCGCTATAGATTATTGGTTATAACGATTCGCCGACTGCGGGTTGCCACAGTGGCGTCTTCGGGTTCAAAGGCGCTTCTATTCCGGCAGGCTGGCAAACGCTTCCGAGCACCATGCGCGTGAGCATCTGCACCAGTGCCTGCCCCTTGGCATCTTCCACCGGCCAGTTCACTTGCCCAGCTGCGGCACGGTGGCAAAGCGCACGTGGGCCAGGATCGTCGACCAGATGAACAGCAGCAGGTGCTCCGGTGCAGTGCGTTCGATCAGCCCTTGATCCATCCAGCCCTGCAGGCACCTCATGGCCGCTTTCAGCCAGGCTGCAGGTTGGGTTCCACAGGGCGGAACCACATTCGATTGTCGGCGTCGCGCCGTCGGGTTTATCTGACAGCACGTGCGGCCTGCCTCTCGTGCCGCAATCCCCGAGCGAATAACAAAAGCGGGACTGCAACCCGCGCGAGGAGATGCCGATGAACCCATCCAAGCACCCGCACATCCTGGCCTGGCTCGCCGACGTTGCCGGCGAACTTCATGCACTGCGCCAGGATATCCACGCCCACCCGGAACTGGGCTTCGAGGAAAACCGCACCTCGGCACTGGTCGCCCAGGCCCTGCGCGAGTGGGGTTACGAGGTCCACACCGGGATCGGCCGCACCGGCGTGGTCGCTGTGCTGCGCAACGGCAGCAGCACGCGCCGCCTGGGGCTGCGCGCCGACATGGATGCGTTGCCGATCGTCGAGGCCACGGGCGCGGCCTACAGCAGCCGACACCCAGGCTGCATGCATGCCTGCGGACACGACGGACATACCGTGATGCTGCTCGGCGCTGCTCGCTACCTGGCGGCGACCCGGCGCTTCGACGGCACCCTGACACTGATCTTTCAGCCGGCCGAGGAGGGGCAGGGCGGGGCCGAGGCGATGCTCGCCGATGGCCTGCTGGAGCGTTTCCCCTGTGATGCGCTGTTCGGCATGCACAATATGCCGGGGCTGGCCGCCGGGCACCTGGGCTTTCGCGAAGGACCGATGATGGCTTCCCAGGACCTGCTGACCGTCATCCTGGAGGGCGTCGGTGGTCATGGTTCGATGCCGCACCTGACAGTCGACCCGTTGGTTGCTGCCGCCAGTGTGGTGATGGCGCTGCAGACCGTGGTGGCGCGCAATATCGATGCCCAGGAGGCGGCAGTGGTTACCGTCGGTGCGCTGCAGGCTGGCGAGGCGGCCAATGTCATTCCACAGCAGGCCCTGTTGCGCTTGAGCCTGCGTGCGCTCGACGCCGAGGTCAGGCGCCTGACCCTGGAGCGCGTACAGGCGATCATCCGCGCCCAGGCCAAGAGCTTTGGCTGCAGCGTGAGCATCGAACACCGCCCGGCTTATCCGGTGCTGATCAACCATGCCGCCGAAAACGCCTTCGCCCGCCAGGTCGGCATCGAGCTGCTCGGGGAGGCCGCCGTCGATGGCAATACCCGCAAGCTGATGGGCAGCGAGGACTTCGCCTGGATGCTGCAACGCTGCCCCGGCGCCTACCTGTTCATCGGCAACGGCGTGGATCGGCCGATGGTGCACAACCCCGCCTACGACTTCAACGACGACATCCTGCTGACCGGGGCCGCCTATTGGAGCGCGCTCACCGAGCGTTGGCTCGCCCCGGCCTGAGCGCTTCTTCATTGACTGCCGCTGGAGCCCGCATTCCTGCGGGCGTTCCTCACATCTGGTTTCTGGAGAATTTCCCATGCACGCTACGAATGCAGGCGCATCGCGCACCCGGCAAGTGGTCGCCGCCGTCATCGGCAATGCGCTGGAATGGTATGACTTCATCGTGTACGGCTTTCTGGCCAGCATCGTCGCTCGTCAGTTCTTTCCCTCCGACGATGACTACGCCTCGCTGCTGATGGCCCTGGCGACCTTCGGCGTTGGATTCTTCATGCGCCCGGTGGGCGGCGTGTTGCTGGGTATCTACGCCGACCGCAAAGGGCGCAAGGCGGCCATGCAACTGATCATTCGCCTGATGACCCTGTCCATCGCGATGATCGCCTTCGCCCCCAACTACCTGGCCATCGGCATGGGCGCGCCCTTGCTGATCGTGGTCGCGCGCATGCTGCAGGGCTTCGCCACGGGCGGTGAATATGCCAGTGCCACGGCATTTCTGGTGGAGAGCGCGCCGGCGCACCGCAAGGGGCTGTACGGCTCCTGGCAACTGGTCGGGCAATGCCTGGCGGTTTTCACCGGGGCGTCGATGGTCGCGCTGGTCACCCACCTGTGTTCAGCCGAGGCGCTGGACGCCTGGGGCTGGCGGATTCCTTTCGTGTTCGGCTTGCTGATCGGCCCGGTGGGGCTGTGGATTCGCAAGCATATGCAGGAGCCCGAGGAGTTTCTCGAGGCGCGCAAACAAGCCAAGGACCAGGCCCCAAGCCTGTGGCAGGTGCTGCGTACGCATCGCCGGGCGCTGTTGGTGTCCATGGGCCTGGCCAGCGGCGCGACCGTTTCCTTCTATGTGGTGCTGGTGAACATGCCGACTTTCGCCCACAAGAGTCTGGGGCTGCCACTGGACCAGGTGCTGCTGGTGCAGATGCTCGCGGTGGGCCTGATGACGGTGGTGATTCCGTTCTCCGGCGCGCTGTCCGACCGTATCGGCCGCAGGCCGGTGCTGATGGCCTTCACCCTGGGCTTTTTCCTGATGGTCTACCCGCTGCACCTGTGGGTCGCCGCAGCACCGTCGGTCGAGCGCCTGCTGGTGATGCAACTGGCGCTGTGCAGCATGATCGGTGGTTTCTATGGGCCGGCACCCACGGCGCTGGCCGAGCAGTTCCCCATCGCAGTCCGCTCAACGGGGGTGTCGGTGGCGTATAACGTGGCAGTGATGCTGTTCGGCGGCTTCGCGCCGCTGATCGTCACCTGGCTGACCAAGGTCTTGAACACGCCCGTGGCGCCGTCGTTCTACGTGCTGTTCGCCTGCGTGCTGACACTGCTGGGCACCTATTGTCTGAAAGACGCCGTGCGGCTACGCGCGCCTGCCGTCCTCGAACTTGGAGTAAAACCGTGAAACCGCTAGATCTCGACCCTGTCGTCGCGCTGGATGCCAGCGACCTGTCCCGGGCGATCCATGCTCGCCAGGTGTCCTGCCGCGAGGTGATGCAGGCCTACCTTGCGCACATCGAGCGGGTCAATCCGCAGGTCAACGCCCTGGTGTCGCTGCGTCCGGCACAGCAACTGCTCAGGGAGGCCGACGCACGCGACCGCGAGCTCGACCGCGGCCAGTCCCGCGGCTGGATGCATGGCATGCCCCAGGCCATCAAGGACCTGGCCGCCACGGCTGACCTTCGTACCACCTTGGGCTCGCCGCTGTTCGCCGAGCAGGTGCCGCAGCAGGACGCCATCAGCGTGGCGCGGGTTCGGCACAACGGCGCGATCATCCTCGGCAAGAGCAACGTGCCGGAATTCGGCCTCGGCTCGCAGACCTACAACACGCTGTTCGGCACCACCACCAACGCCTACGACCCCAGCCGGGTAGCCGGCGGCAGCAGCGGCGGGGCCGCTGCGGCACTGGCCATGCGCCTGCTGCCCGTGGCCGATGGCAGCGACATGATGGGCTCGTTGCGCAACCCGGCGGCGTTCAACAATGTGTTTGGCCTGCGCCCGTCCCAGGGCCGCGTGCCGCACGGTCCGGCGCCGGAGATGTTCGTCCAGCAACTCGCCACCGAGGGCCCGATGGGGCGCAGCGTCACCGACCTGGCCCGGCTGCTGTCGGTACAAGCGGGCTTCGATGCGCGGGTGCCGCTGTCCATCAACGATGGCATGCAGGATTTCGCTGCGGACCTGCGACAGGACTTCACCGATGTGCGGGTCGGCTGGTTGGGCGACTACAACGGTTACCTGCCCATGGACGATGGCGTGCTGAGCCTGTGCGAAACCGCATTGAGCGACTTCGAGAACCTGGGGTGCAAGGTCGAGGCCTGTCAGCCGGACTACCCGCTGGAGCGCCTCTGGCAATGCTGGCTGACCCATCGCCACTTTCTGGTGCACGGCAACCTCGCAGCGGCCTACGCCGACCCGAGTCGGCGCGCATTGCTCAAGCCGGAGGCGCAGTGGGAGGTCGAGGGCGGCCTGCAACTGAGCGCCGCTGCACTTTACCAGGCGTCGCTGGCGCGCAGCGACTGGTACCGGGCGATGGCAGGGCTGTTCGAGCGTTACGACTTTCTGCTGTTGCCCTCGGCCCAGGTGTTTCCTTTCGACGCACAGCAACCTTGGCCGCAGGTCGTTGGCGGGCGGGCGATGGACACCTATCACCGCTGGATGGAGGTGGTGATCGGCCCGACCCTGGCCGGGTTGCCGAGCATCAGCGTTCCGGTCGGTTTCAATGCACAGGGCCTGCCGATGGGGATGCAGATCATCGGCCCGGCCCAGGCCGATCAGGCGGTGCTGCGCCTGGCCTATGCCCACGAGCAACTGACCCGCTGGGTCGAGCGCTACCCGCCGCCGAGCCTGCTGGCGCGCTGAAGCCCTTGCAGGCGCATATCTTGCTGGGCAATGTGACGATCCTGGTGCAGACACGGAGGCGAACATGAGCGGCAATGGAGACGGCGGTGGCGTGCGATCGGTTGAGCGGGCGTTGACGATCATCGAATTGCTGGGTGAGCACCAGGCCCTTGGGCTGGAGGAGCTGCACTACCTGACGGCGTTACCCAAGGCCACAGTATCGCGCATGCTCGCCACCTTGCAGGAGCAGGGCTGGACCTACCGGGGCCTGAGCGACCGCCGCTACCGTCTGCGCGCGCGGCGCCTGTTCGGCGACGGCCAGTTGCGGTTCAAGCGGCAGATGGTCGAAAGCGCCGCGCCCCTGTTGCTGGAGCTCAGCGAGCGCACCGGGTTGGTGGCCGACTTGTCATGCTTCGACGGCCAGCGCCTGGAAGTGATGGAGAGCGCGATTCCCCAGGTGTTGCGCAAGCGCTACCCGAACAACTGCCAGATCGTCGGCCACCACGCCAGCCTGTTCCACTCGGCGATGGGGCGCGCCTGCCTGGGCGAGCTGGAGCAGCATGAGGTCGAGCGCCTGGCCGAGCATGCGCACCTGGGGGACGACACACTGCTGCGCGGCATCGAGGACGAGACACAGCAAGGTTTTGCCCGGCGCACGGAAGGTTACTGGGAGTATCCGGTGCGGCTACCGTTCCTGATCCGCGCCATCGCCTTGCCGGTCCACACGCAAGGACGGCTGGCGGGGAGCATCGCCTTGCACTGGCCACTGGACCAGGCACCGGTAGAGCGGGTGCTGGGGCTGCACCTGGAGAGCCTGGCGAGAACCGTTGACCAGGTGCAGCAAACGCTGGCCTGAGCGATTTTCCGCATCGCGTTGAAAGTGTTATCGGGCGGCGCGGCTGTTTGCCGGCCATCGCCCCGGCAATACTGTGCGCAACTCAAACGTGTTGGAGATGTGACGATGGGTGCGCAGGTAACGAACAATCCGCTGGTATCGATTGCAGTACTCAAGGCCCGCGAGGGCAGGGCGCTGGCACTGAAGCAGGCGTTGTTGGAACTGATTGAACCGACCCGCGCGGAGCCAGGCAATCTGGACTATGTGCTGTTCGAGGGCAAGGATGAGCCGGGGACGTTCTACATGCGCGAGGCGTTCGTCGACCAGGCCGCGCTTGATGCGCATTTCGCCGCACCGTATTTCCAGCGGTTTGCGGCGCAGAGCGAAATGCTGTTGGGCGAGCCGCTGCGCTTGATCTTTCTGGAGCAGGTCTCTGATCGTTGAAAAAGACACCGCGCTGCCTGGCACGGGCTACGCCCGTGTTCGCGGGACCAGTCGGGGCGCCGAACCGCCGCCCCCACAGGGATTGGGCTGACCTTTAGATTTTCAACAAGAAAGTTACCCCTACAAGAGCTCCGCAACTTCTGAATACTGCGGTGTTACCTGTGGGAGCGGGCTAGTCCCGCGATCACCGGCGAAGCCGGTGCCTTTCACCGCGGTGTTCTTTTCACGGGCACGTCGGGGCGGCGAACCGCCGCCCTCCAGCTCAGCCGATCATTCCCACTCGGCCTTGCCGATCGCCAGCCCGTGCATGCCGTTGTAGCTGGCGCGCTTGGGCTGCGTCCAGCCCTCCAGCAGGCTGTCGTCGAGCTTGTAGATTTCCACCCCCAGCGGTCGGCAGACCGACAGCGGGTCCTGTGCCTCAGGCCCCCACATCGGCAGTGAGAGGTCGCCGCCCGGGCAGGTCGACAGCGCACACAGCACATCGATTTCGGCGAAGAACTCCAGGTAATCACCCTGCTTGGCCGGGCAGGCCTTCATGAAGTACATGTCGTCATGGTTCAGGCCGGTGCACTGGAAGATGTTCAGCACATCGTGCACGTCGAACTCGGTCAGCCCATGGGGCAACACGGCGCGGGTGAGGTTGGAGTGGCAGTGGTGATGGAAGTCCTCGCCGGTGAGCATCTTGTTCACGTAGGGGTCGCAACGGGTGCCGAGCAGGTCGTGCAGGCGTCCGCCGTGTTCGTCGATGCCGTAGTCGGCCAGGCTGTCGTCGGTGATGGTTACCAGCGGGCGCAGGAATGGCAGGTTCGACCACAGTCGGTCGTAGGTGGTGACGTGGGCACCCTGCAACTGGCGGGTACGGGCCGCCCACAGGCGCTCACGCGGGTCGTTGGCGTTCCAGATGTTGAAGTCGCCGACCTGCGGGCCGACTGGGGTGGTGACGCGGAACACGTGGCCGGCCGGCACCTTCCAGGCGCGACCGGTGCGGATCGGCACTTCGAACTGCTCGATCAGCGTGCGTGCATCCTGGCGCTCGCGCACGCGGTCATAGAAAGGCTTGTCGACCTGCAGGGCAGCGCCTTTGCTGACCTGGTAGGCGGCGGGATAATCCTTGTACATGGGTAGGTCTCCGGTTTCAGGAACGGGGTGGATGGCTGAACAGGTCGAGCAGGGCGTGCTCGGAGTCGTCCAGGTAACGGGTCATGGCTTCGGCGGCATCGTGACGCAAGCCGTCGGCGAGCAGGTCGTGGATCTCTCGGTCGCGCTCCAGCCACGGGCTCTGGAAGTTCTTTTCATCGGGCGCAACGGCGAACACCAGACGCATCTGCGCAGCGATATTGGTGAAGAAGGCATCCAGCAGCGGGCTGCGCAGCAGGCCGACGATGTGCTGGTGAAAGCGCAGGCTGTGGGTGCCGAAGGCCTGCCAGTCTTCACGATCACGGGCAAGTTCGGCCGCCTCGATGGCGTCGAGCATGCGGTCGGACTGGTATTCGCGCAGCGGCTTGCTGCCGTGGATCGCCTGCACCTCAAGTGTGCGGCGCACCAGAAAGATATCGCGCACCTCGGCGACACCCAGCCTGCGCACCATCACACCCTTGTTGCGCACGTAGGTGGTCAGGCCTTCGTGACCCAACTGGTGCAGGGCCTCGCGTACGGTGTTGCGCGAAGCGTTATAGCGGCCGGTGAGCTCTGCCTCGACCAGCGGCATGCCTGAGACCAGGCGGCCGCCGATGATGTCTTCGCGCAGTTCGAGGGCCACCTGGTCGGCCAGGGGCAGGCTTTCGCCGGTCTTTTCCGGGACTTTGCTGCTCATGCCAGTTGCACGTCCTTGAGGAAGCGGCCCATGCGCTCGCTGCGGTTGTCGAGCAACTCGCGCGGCGCACCGGCCTGGATGATCTCTCCGCGCTCCATGAACACCACGCGGTCGGAGACCTGGAAGGCGAATTTCATTTCATGGGTGACGATGACCATGGTCATGCCCTCGCGGGCGAGGTCCTCGATCACCTTGAGCACATCGCCGACCAGTTCCGGATCGAGCGCCGAGGTCGGCTCGTCGAACAGCATCACCTGCGGGCGCATGGCCAGTGCCCGGGCGATCGCCACCCTTTGCTGCTGGCCGCCGGAGAGCTGGTGCGGGTACTTGCCGGCATGCTCGCGCAGGCCCACCTTGCTCAGCAGCGCCAAGCCCAAGGCGCGCAGGTCGGTGTCGCTGGCATGGCCATGGTGACGTGGGGCGAGTATCACGTTCTCCAGCACCGTCTTGTGCGGGAACAGGTTGAAACCCTGGAAGACCATGCCGACCTGGACGATGCCCTCCATGTGCAAGCGATTGCCGAGGCTGCCGCCGTCTTCTTCACGCCCGCGCAGGAACGGCGCGCCGCACAGCTCGACCTGGCCACGATCCAGGCCCTCCAGGCCGTTCAGGGTACGGATCAGCGTAGTCTTGCCCGACCCCGAAGGCCCGATGATCGACACTACTTCGCCGAAGCGGATGTCCAGGTCGATGCCCTTGAGTACTTCCAGCTGACCATAGTGCTTGCGCGCGCCGAACACCCGCAGGGCGAAGTCGCCCTGCCTGGGTGCGGTCTCGCGCCGGGCAGGCGCCGGTTGCGCCGGGCCATCGGCAATGGCCTTGGGCTGGCGCCGGGTGACGTCAAGGTGCTGCTCCAGGCGACGTAGCAGGTAACTGAACACCGTGACGATCAGCACATAGTAGAAGGCGACCGCGAGCATGGTCTCCATTACCAGGAAGTTCTGCGTGTACAGCTGCTGGCCGACCAGCAGGATCTCCGACAGCGAAATCACCGACACCAGCGAGGTCAGCTTCACGATGGTGATGTACTCGTTGGCCAGGGTCGGCAATGCCACCCGCAACGCCTGTGGAATCACGATCAGGCGCTGCACACCGGTGTAGCGGATACCCAGCGCCTTGCCGGCCTCGAGTTGCCCCTTGGCCACTGCCAGCAGGCCGCCGCGATGAATCTCGGCGATATAGGCCGATTCGCTCAGCACCAAGGCGATCAGGCCGGCGGCGTAGGGGTTGGACAGCAACACGCTGGTACTCGGGAAGACCTGGGGCAGGTTGTAGACGAAGATCAGCAGCACCAGCAGCGGCAGGCTGCGGAAGAACCAGATGTACAGTGCCGCGCCGCGGTTCAGGGCGCGGTTGCTCGACTGCCGCGCCAGCGCCAGGACAAAGCCGAAGACGATGCCCAGCAGCCAGGTCTCGACGCTCAACTCCACCACGGTGCCGACCGCCTTCCAGAAGTCGCCGTTGACCAGCAGGCCGGCGGCATAATCCCAATCGAATTGCATGCTCGACGCTCCTGCTTACTGCGCTTTCGCTTGAGGATTCTGGCCCAGGGCCTGGGCCACTTCGGCAGGGCTGGGCTCGCCGAGGTTGTAGCGAGTCAACAGCGTCTGGTACTCGCCACTGCGCTTCATGGCCTCGAAGCCCTGGCGCAGTTCACCGAGCAGTGCATCGTTGCCCTTGCGCACGGCAAGGCCAATGACCACCGGGTAGATCAGCTCGTGGGAACTGATCACCACTCGGTCCTTGAGCTTGTCGGCGGTGATGGCCGCCACTGCGGCGTCTTCGAACTGCACATCGACCGCCTTGGCCAGCAGGGCCTGGGCCGCCTCCGGTGAGGTGGGGAATTCGCGCGAGTCGATCGGCGCCTGGCCGTTGGCCTCGCAGTGGCTTTTTGACAGCGCCATCAGCTTGGGAATCCACGACCCACCCTTGATCGAACCAATGCGCTTGCCGCACAGGTCCTGGGGCGCTTGCGGGCGGAAACTGTCATCGGCACGCACCATCAGCGAGGCACCGCTCTTGAGGTAGGGCAGGAAATCGACCTGCGCCGCGCGCTCAGGGGTGACGTAAAGGGCCGAGGCGACCACATCGAAGCGTCGAGCGTTTACGCCCATCACCAGGTTGGCAAAGCGGGTGTCCTGGAACTGGGGGGCGAGCTTGAGGTGCTGGCCGAGCAGGGTCATGAACTCGGGATCGAAGCCGGCAGGCTTGCCCTGGTCGAGGTACGTGTAGGGAGGGTAGGTGAGGTCCGAGCCGATGGACAGGCGATCGGACTGCAAGGTGCCGTCGGCGGCCTGTGCGGCGGCACTGAGGGTCAGGGCGAGGGTGAGGGCTGTTGCTCGGGACATGAAGTACGCTCCACTTATGATTGTTCAACAATCGTTGTGGAATCATAAATCAATAGTCGTGCCAACAATGCCAGAAACCGCCTCGGAGGATTGGGGCACTGCCCGCGAAAAGCGCACCGCAACCCTCACTGACACCCCCTCTACGTAGTTCTACGTAGTACTTACGCGTAGTACTGCGAATGTTCTTGTGGACCCAGTACGCCGAGAGTGTCGTCGTCCCTACCCGGGCACCCACAAAAACAAAAACCGTCGCCGGCACACCCGTCGCGACAGGAGAAATCCCGATGACCAAACTGGCTACCCGAATTGCCTGGTTCGCCATTGCCTTGCTGGGCGCATTCGCGCTGGGCACCGTGGCGTTGCGCAGGGGCGAAGCCATCAGCGCCCTGTGGATCGTCACCGCAGCCGTCGCCATCTACCTCGTTGCCTACCGCTACTACAGCCTGTTCATCGCCAACAAGGTGATGCAACTGGACTCCACCCGCGCCACCCCGGCCGTGCTGCACAACGACGGGCTGGACTACGTACCGACCAACAAGCACATCCTCTTCGGCCATCACTTCGCCGCCATCGCTGGCGCCGGCCCGCTGGTCGGCCCGGTGCTCGCCGCGCAGATGGGCTACCTGCCCGGCACGCTCTGGCTGATTGCCGGTGTGGTACTGGCAGGGGCCGTGCAGGACTTCATGGTCCTGTTCATCTCCACCCGCCGCAATGGCCGCTCCCTGGGCGACCTGGTACGCGAGGAAATGGGCTCGATCCCCGGAACCATCGCGCTGTTCGGCACTTTCCTGATCATGATCATCATCCTTGCGGTGCTGTCGCTGATCGTGGTCAAGGCCCTGGCCGAGAGCCCGTGGGGCATGTTCACGGTGATGGCGACCATCCCGATCGCCATGTTCATGGGCGTGTACCTGCGCTACCTGCGCCCGGGTCGTATCGGCGAGATCTCGGTGATCGGCGTGGCACTGATGCTTGCCTCTATCTGGGGCGGCGGCATGGTTGCCGCGGATCCAGTGTGGGGCCCAGCGTTCACCTTCACCGGCGTGCAGATCACCTGGATGTTGATCGGCTATGGTTTCGTCGCCGCTGTGCTGCCGATCTGGCTGATTCTGGCGCCACGCGACTACCTCTCGACCTTTCTCAAGATCGGCACCATCGTGGCGCTGGCCATCGGTATCCTCGTGATCGCGCCTGAGCTCAAGATGCCGGCCATCACCCAATTCGTCGACGGCACAGGCCCCGTGTGGAAGGGGGCGCTGTTCCCGTTCCTGTTCATCACCATCGCCTGTGGTGCAGTGTCCGGCTTCCATGCGCTGATCAGCTCCGGCACCACGCCCAAGCTGCTGGCCAACGAAAGCCATGCTCGCTACATCGGCTACGGCGCCATGCTGATGGAGTCGTTCGTGGCGATCATGGCCATGGTTGCCGCCTCGGTCATCGAGCCGGGCGTGTACTTCGCCATGAACAGCCCGGCCGCAGTGGTCGGTGCCGACGTCGTGTCGGTGGCGCAGACCGTCAGCAACTGGGGCTTCACCATCACCCCGGAAATCCTCCAGCAGACCGCCACCGACATCGGCGAGCACTCGATCCTGGCCCGCGCCGGTGGTGCACCGACCCTGGCCGTGGGTATCGCGCAGATCCTGCACCAGGCGCTGCCGGGTGAGAACACCATGGCGTTCTGGTACCACTTCGCGATCCTGTTCGAGGCGTTGTTCATCCTGACCGCCGTGGATGCCGGCACCCGAGCCGGGCGTTTCATGCTCCAGGACCTGCTGGGCAACTTCGTGCCGGCACTGAAAAAGACCGACTCCTGGACCGCCAACCTGGTGGCCACCGCTGGCTGCGTGGCGATGTGGGGCTGGTTGCTGTACCAGGGGGTGATCGATCCACTGGGCGGCATCAACACCTTGTGGCCGCTGTTTGGCATCTCCAACCAGATGCTGGCCGGCATCGCCCTGATGCTCGCGTCGGTGGTGCTGATCCGCATGAAGCGCCAGCAGTATGTCTGGGTCACCTTGCTGCCTGCCGTATGGCTGCTGATCTGCACCACCACCGCGGGCCTGATCAAGCTGTTCGACCCCAACCCGGGCATGGGCTTCCTGGCGCTGGCGCGCAAGTACAGCGATGCCGCAGCAGCCGGGCAGGTGCTGGCACCGGCCAAGGATCTGGCACAGATGCAGCACGTGATCTTCAACGCCTACACCAACGCCGTGCTGACCGGGTTGTTCCTGTTCGTGGTGCTGAGCATCCTGTGCTTTGCGGTGAAGGTCGGCAGACGCGCCTGGGTCAAGCCTGAGCGCAGCGACAAGGAGTCACCGTTCCAGCCGATCCCCGACGCCTGAGGAACGCTGCGATGTTGAGCAAACTGAGCAAGATGGGCAAATGCATGGGGCAGGCCGCGCGCATGCTGGTCGGCATGCCCGACTACGACACCTACGTCGCGCATATGCAGGCCCAGCACCCGGGCGAGCCGGTGATGAGCCGCAAGGCGTTCTTCCGCGAGCGGCAGGATGCACGCTACAACGGTGCCAGCGGACGTCCGACGCGTTGCTGCTGAGGTGTTTGCCGTGTAAAAGGGGCGCCACGCTTGTCGT